>JAFZQL010000118.1 GCA_017620435.1 Erysipelotrichaceae bacterium | reverse complement strand
CTGTGCAGATACATGGAACGGTACTGTCTTTTTCCGTTTTCCGTCAGTTTCACGACGATCGGCAGATGCGGTTTCCTGACGTCATAAGAAAACTGCGGACCGTATTTCTCCATCCATTCGAATATCCTGACAAGCCCTTCAGAAATGTCTCTGGATTCATTCAGGATCTTGACCTGTCTGATCCTGGAGATACGGAAACTGTAGGGATAATCCTTGTACCTGCTGATGAGGTAGTTGAAAAGCTCCTCCTTGGAATTGGCGATCGCATAGGGAGATACGATATGCGGCGCATCGTTTTTTGTGGTTGTGAAATAGATCTTGCGGTCTTTCTCGATCGCTTCTTTGATCAGATCGAAATTCTGTTTGAAGATGATCGTTTCTCTCTTATCCTGCGGCAGCAGGGAATAGGATGCGAACATGTTTCGGAAATAATTTGAAAGCGTCGAATTTCCCAGCAGGCAGTTCTGGATGTAGTCGATATCATCCGCGGACTTCCTGGTCGGCTTCATGGCGATCGCCACATCGTATTTCTGCCTGTCCAGCTGATAGGTCCTGACATCCACGTACTGCAAGATATCGGCTGCGATGTCCTTGGCTTCCGATTCCGATACGGTAGATCTTTCGGAAATACTGTCGATGATATGGGAAAAGATCGCGCTCTGATTCTCTTCGTACTGTTCATAGTAGTTGACGATCAGAGTATTGTAGAACTCGTTCTTGTTTAAAGAACCGTCTTTCTTGAAGAACTCGAACAGTTCCATGTCTTTCAGAAGGATATTGTTTACGCTTTCCGGTATGTATATTTTGATTTTTTCTTCCATTTTCTGCCTCTTTCATCTCTATAGTACACAAAAAGTGGTCAAGAAAAAACAAAAAATATTTGAAAATACTTAAATAAAGGAAAAACAGGTGGTCATTATTCTTATAAAACTGCCTATTTCGACTCAAAAACTCATCTGTTATGATGAAATTGTCAGAAATGACGCTCAGACACATACAGCAAACAATACTTTCCAAGAGATCACTAAACTTTTTGAAACAAACGTGTCTGGTTCTAAAAGACGTTAACAGCAATTATTCACTCAATGGATCCGGCTGATCAAAAGGTCAGTCTCGGCAGGTTCGAATCCTGCTTATGAAACAACGTCTTGAAAAAAGGGAAATCTGAAAAACGATTTCCCTGTAATCAGCAGAAAGATGCCGACAGCAAACCCCATTGGATGGAAAATGACCCTGTCACGATCATTATGGCATCTTGGCATAACGGTACTCACAGCGCACACTACTGTATCATTCGGGATAAACTCCCGGAAGTGCCGTGTTTATTAGAAACGAAAGGAGATAGATATATGGCATTATTAGACAACATCAAAAAGGAACAGAATTACACCTTGACTGAAAACGGAGCTTTAGCTTTAAACAGCACATCGGATAATCTGGTGAATCTTTTCGCCATTTCGGGCGCAATGCGTGAAAGAAGCGATGACGAGATAGAGATGATGTTTGCCAAGGCGATGGCTGAAGACAGACTGACCGCGACAAAACTGGCCCTCTATACCAGAGACGTCAGAGGCGGTCTGGGCGAAAGAAAAACCGGCAGAGTGATGCTGAAATACCTGGCTGCCAATTATCCTGATATTTTTGCGAAGAATGTCGCGTATATCCCGGAATACGGCAGATGGGATGACCTGGTCTATCTTCTGGAAGACGCGCCGGAGCCTATCATCCCTTTGCTGAAGAAACAGCTGGATGAAGACATCCAAAACAGAAAAGAAGGAAAGCCGATCTCCCTTTTGACAAAATGGCTGCCTTCCGTCAATACCTCCAACAAGGAAACGGTCAGAAAAGGCAGATACCTAGCCAAGGCTTTCGGCATGTCCGAAAAGGAATACCGTAAGACCCTTTCTTTATTAAGAGACTATCTGAATGTCGTAGAAGTCAACATGTCTGCGAACCGTTTCGAGGATATCGTCTATCCGGAAGTTCCTTCCAAAGCCATGAACAACTACCGCAACGCCTTCAGACGTCACGATGAAGAACGTTTCAGCGAGTTCCTGAACAGGGTCGAAAAAGGTGAAGAGAAAATCAATTCTTCTGTCCTTTATCCTTACGATATTGTTGAAAAATACCTTTATCAGTCAAAGGGTGCAGACCAGGTCCTTGAAGAACAGTGGAAAGCCCTGCCGAACTACGTGGAAGGAGAAAACAATTTCCTGGTCATGGCCGACGTTTCCGGTTCCATGTCCGGCAGACCGATGGCAACATCCGTAGGTCTGGCAATGTACTTTGCAGAAAGAAACAAAGGTCCATTTGCCAATACTTTCATGACCTTTTCCGCAAGACCGGAACTGGTCACCATCAAAGGCAATACGCTGATTGAAAGGATCAGATACATTATGAATGCGCATTGGGACATGAATACCGATCTGGAGTCCGCTTTCAACCTGCTGCTGTATACGGCAGTCAAATACAAGACCCCAGCGGAACAGATGCCTGATTCCATCGTTGTTATCACCGACATGGAAATCGACAGTTGCACTTCAGGAGACTGGCTGTTCTACGACCAGATGAAGCAGCGTTTCGAAGCCAATGGCTACAGCATTCCAAACGTCGTCTTTTGGAATGTCAATTCAAGAAACAATACCTATCACGCTTCCTTCGACCGCAAGGGTGTACAGCTGGCTTCCGGTCAGTCTGTAACCGTCTTTGAATCGCTGGTCAAGGGCATGAATCTGACACCGTACGAATATATGCTGTCGGTACTGAATAACGAAAGATACGATAGAATTACCATCTGATCCTAGGTCCGTCCTAAGATCAGACGGATCCGGGAAAGGAGTAAACATGTACAGAATACAGGGAGAATACAACGAAGCGATCGTCTATGCTTCTACTGCAGAAGATACAGCTTTGCAGCAGCTGAAGACGCTCTGTGACATGGAAATATACAAAGACGCGAAGATCCGCATCATGCCTGATGTTCACGCAGGAGCGGGATGCACCATCGGTACGACCATGACTTTACACGGAGCCGTTACCCCGAACATGGTTGGCGTCGATATCGGCTGCGGCATGGAGACGGTCATGATCAAGGAAAAAGAGATCGACTTTGAAAAGCTGGATCAGCTGATCCGCGATCAGATCCCTTCGGGAATGAATGCCAGAGATGTAAAGCATCCTAATGCAGATCAGACAAGAGTCAATGAACTAAGATGCATCGAGGATATCTCCAATCTTGAAAAAGAACTGAAAGCCATCGGTTCGCTGGGCGGAGGAAACCACTTCATTGAAGCGGACAGGGACGAAGAAGGAAACCTCTACATCGTCATCCACTCCGGTTCCAGACATCTGGGCAAGGAAGTCGCTGAGGTCTACCAGGACAAGGCATTCAGGCAGATTAACGGTATCACCAGGGAAGAGATACAGAGAAAGATCAAGGATCTGAAATCCCAGGGCAGACAGCAGGAGATCGAAGGCGTTCTTGCTTCCATGAAGCAGGTACAGACAAACGATATCCCGAAAGACCTGGCCTATCTGACTGGCGACTTGTTCGACGACTACATCCACGATATGAAGATCATGCAGGAATTCGCCGACATCAACCGCAGAACGATGATGCAGATCATCGTCGAAGGAATGGGCTTCACCGTTACGGATCAGTTCACCACGGTACACAACTACATCGATACCGAAAACATGATCCTGAGAAAAGGTTCCGTATCGGCGCAGAAAGGCGAAAAGCTTCTGATCCCGATCAACATGAAAGACGGATCTTTGATCTGTATCGGAAAAGGAAATCCGGAATGGAACTGCTCCGCACCGCACGGTGCCGGCAGGATCATGTCGAGAAGCGAAGCCTTCAGATCCTTATCGGTAGAAGAGTTCGAGAAGCAGATGGAAGGGATCTACTCCTCCACAGTCAACGTCAGGACACTGGATGAAAGTCCGATGGCTTACAAGGACATGAAGGATATCGTAGAAAACATCGCTCCGACTGCCGATATCACCAGGATCATTAAACCGATCTACAACTTCAAGGCAGACGAATAAAAAGGATCCGTAAGGATCCTTTTATAACTGAAAAACCCCGTTGCGGGGTTTTCAGGAAAGGAAAAACAAATGACTAACAAACACAGAAAGAGAGGAAAGCAGAACTTGGAGATTGGAGGGCTCACTTGTCTACGCTCATACTTTAGCATATGATACGGTACATATTTTTGTACAGATTGACAGATAAAGTCAAACAGTAAAGAATGGGGATAAGAAAAGAAGGAGAAAACATGATCGAGATCAGACATACAGGTATTACCGATACCGAAGCGGAAGCTGTCGTCAACGCAGCCAATACTTATCTCATGCAGGGAGGAGGCGTATGCGGTGTCATATTTAATGCTGCCGGACCGGAAAAGCTTCAGAATGCATGCGACGCCATAGGCGGATGTCCGACCGGAAGCGCAGTCATCACATCCGGATTCGATCTTTGCCCCTACATCATCCATGCCGTAGGACCTGTCTACCAGGATGGAAAACATCATGAAGAAGAACTGCTCTACAGCTGCTATGCCAGCGCTCTGGATCTGGCCTTAGAGCACTCCATCGCTTCTGTAGCCTTCCCTTTGATCTCGGCAGGCATCTATGGCTATCCCCTGGAAAAAGCCTGGGAAACGGCTCTAAAAGCCTGTAGGGAATGGCTGGAAAAACATCAGGACTGTGACATTCATATCATCTTCACCATACCCGAACAGAACAAGTTCGACATGGGGCTGGAAATCTTGAAACAGGTGTAGAACCTGTTTTTTCTTTCATACATATTTCTTCTGTTTTCCGGTCCCTTATCATATAATGAAACCGTTATGAAAGAACGCTATGATATAAAACTGTTCCTGCAGATGATGTGCATTTTCTCGTTCATCGCAGGACTTCATATCTACGCCAGGATCGGTATGCCGGTGCAGAGCGCAGTTGAGCCGGAGACGGCAATAGAAACCGAAGCTGTCGAAGAACCGGCGGCATGCAGACTGACATTCAAAGACGAGATCTATCTGGCCATCGGCGAACAGTACGTTCTTCCGGAAGGCATGTACATCTCTCAGGATGAACAGATCGTTTCCATTCAAGACAGAATGATTACCGGACTGCAGACAGGTTCCATTAGAATCGTCGGTGACTGCGACAGCTATCTGGTACACGTATCGGATCTTTACACGCTACCTGTCATATCCAACAAGGAATTTCTTCCCTGTGAACGCTACACCGAACAGGAAAACGAATACCTGGACAGCGTCCTGGAATACGAAGTCAGACAGGCAGGCTACAGGACCAGAGCGGGTGTCGTGGCGGCAGCCAGATTCCTGCTGCTGCAGTTTCCTTACAAGCTGAACTATTTCTTCGAGAACGGCAGGATGAGCAACGGCTACGGCATTGATGGAGAAGGAAGATACTACCACAAGGGTCTGTATCTGAGTGAATCTAAAACGGACGAGATCGCCAGAAAGGCGACCGGTCCGCAGATCTGGGGCTGTACCCTTTACGAATACGGCAGAGGCAGATATTCCAAGAACGGACTGGACTGTTCCGGTTTTGTCAGCTGGGTACTCTACAATGCCGGTTTCGACTGCGGCGACCTGGGATCGGGTCCCAGAGCCGGCGTTCATGACTTGAGCGATCTCGGCGAGAAGGTCTATCTGTATTATCTGGATATCAGTGATGTCAAGCCGGGAGACTTCGTGGGACAGCTTGGTCATATCGGAATGGTCATCGGAATGGATGGAGAGAACATCTATATCGGAGAATCCTACTGGACAGGAGATCTGCATGCGACTTCTTTTACCTACGAGGAATTCAAGAGATCGAAATGGAGCTTCGTCGTCCTGATGGATGACTATTATCAGGATCAGGGAAATCTGAAAGAAATGTGGTAAGGGTACAGAAATGTGCCTTTTCTATTTCTATCAAAAATAAGATAAAATGTGAGATGAGGATGATAGATATGAAAAAGCCTGAGATCATGAGAGATAGAAGAAGAATATCGCTTATTCTGGTCCTGTTCATCGTTTTATCTGCGATGTTCTGCCTGAAGGATCGTGTTGAAGCGCAGGGGGAAAACGATGCGACATCAATCGACAACGGCATTCCTGTTCTTTATCTGAACATCGATGAATCAAGAGGAACAATCGATGCCATGCACGAAAGCGCCGATCATAGCGTCTACTGTTACGGTACGTTAAGTATTACCGTTCCGGAAGGCTTCCGCTATGCAGATTTTCCTGACACAGAACTGAACAGCCTGAATGATCTTGAAATGAATATCCGCGGCAGAGGCAACTCCACCTGGAAGATGTCCAACAAGAAACCGTACAAAATCAAACTGACAGACGGGACGGATGTTTTAGGTCTCGGCACAAACAAGCACTGGGTCCTGGTTGCCAACGACTTCGATGCCACGCTGATGAAAGACAGGATCACCGCCTGGCTGGGCGATGAAATGGGCTTTGCCTTTACGCCGCGCGGCGTACCTGTAGATGTCGTCATGACCGGTGAATTCTTCGGCAGTCATTATCTGGGCAGTTATTATCTCAGCGAAAATGTCAGAGTCGACGAAAACCGGCTGAACATAAAGGAACTGAAAGAAAAGAATACCGATCCGTACATCATTACCGGAGGATATCTGCTGCAGAATGCCATGCAGGTAAGGGACGGATCGCCGGACCGTTTCTATACAAGCAGAGGCGTCGACTGGGCGACCCACACCCCGTCCTTTGATGTGGAAGCGGATTCTCTTTCCGCTTATCCGGAAGATGGAGAAACCGGCTTTGTCGGCCGTGAACTGGGGGACGGCTACGTGAATCACGATCAGCAGGAATACATCCAGAACTACATCCAGGAAGCGGAGGATATTCTGTTTGACGGAACAACGGCCTACCGCGAGATCTTTGATGTCGACACGGCCGCCAAGTACTGGCTGGTCAACATCATCTCTCTGAACAACGACGCCTATTCGACCGGAAGCACCTATATTTACAAAGACCGGGATCCGGAAGATGGAGGCGTCAGTAAGCTTTACTGGGGTCCGCTCTGGGATTTCGACTTCGCCTGGACCCGCAACAAGATCTACACCGGATTCAATGCCGGTCACAAGTGGAACAAGCCGATGTTCTACGACAAAAAGGAAGGTGGTTTCCTGGAGGCAGTCTACCGCTACTGGCCGAAAATGAGAACGGCTCTGGAAAAGATGATCGAGGCCGGAGGACTGATCGACAAGTATGCACAGGAAACAAGAGCTTCAGCCCTGGCGGACCATGAAGCCCTCGATCCGAGTCATGCGTTTGAATTCGATGAAGCCGTAGAGGAACTGAAGACCTGGATCCGCAACAGGATAGACTGGGTCAATGAAAACTTCTATCTGCTGGATGATCTGGTCCACAGAGTCACGTTCATGGCGGACGGCGAAGTCTTTGCCTATGATTTCATGGAAGAGGCCGACTATGTCAACGGAAAGGAAGCCTATCCGGAGAAAGACGGTTATACTTTCATGGGATGGATGGACGAGGATGGAAACATCATCGATTCCCAGATCAACGTCACAAGGGACATGGTCCTTACAGCCAAGTATGTGCCGGATGATTCCCTGAGCCATGCGACGGACATCGCTTTCAGCAAGGCTTCGGATGTCATCAGAAACTCCATGTTCATGAAAACCTATCAGATCCCTTACGTGGTCATTCCGGAAGATGCGGAAGACAAAAGAGTGAAGTGGACTTCTTCCGACAGTAATCTTGCGAGCGTGGATGAGGACGGTTTTGTCCGATACAACGGACCGTGTGAAGTTACCTTTACGGCGCAGCTTCGACACGGAACGACCAGGACCTTCACCCTGACGGTTCTTGAAATGAGCGATGATCCGTATCCTTTCCCGGTATCGATCTACCCGGAACAGGAGAGGATCAGCCTGCAGGTCGGCGAACAGAGTCCGTTCACTATCAAAACCGATCCTGAGGTTTCAAAGATCCGCGATTATGAATATCGGTCCGATGATCCGGAAATCGTAACGGTAGATGAAAACGGCGTTCTTACGGCAGCCGGACCGGGCAGTACCAAAGTACATGTCAGGATCAGGGCGCACGACGAGAACGAGGAAGACTTCTATCTGGAGACTTATGTAACGGTCGTCGTATCAAAAACAGAACCGGAACCTGTTCCAAAACCGGACTATAAAATACCGCCGACCGGAATAGAATAAACAAAAAACATCAATATAAAAACTCCCGTACGGGAGTTTTATTCATCCTGTTTTGTTTCTGTGAGTTTTTCCGGTGTTCCGATCAGTCCGCAGAGCCATTCCTTGAATGATTCTTCCTGATCCGGGTGTTCCTTCAGACCGTCGATCACGCCCTTGTTGTAGACGCGGCAAAGAGATGAAAGCTCCATGCCGTATTTCTTTGCAAGCATCTTGAAGATATCCACCGGCATTGCCAGATTGTTGTCCTCCATGTGCTTGCCGTTGTAGCGTCCCAGTCCGTAGACTTCGATGTTGATCTCGACCGGCGTGGCATCGTCCTTCCACAGGGAGACGAAGTGCTTCTTTCTTAGATCGGAGAGACGGTTGTAGAAGAAGGAGATCAGATAGGATACTCCGTATCCCAGCATGAACATCAGCGGTGCGGAGACTGCCGCCGGGGTATAAGTCGCGATATAGTAGATGTCTTTCCAGCCTCCGTTCTCCTCGCCCACCAGCACGACGTTGGTCACATAGATCAGGGCATACACAAAGAACGGGAACAGGCAGACCATCGAATCGCTCAAGGTAAAACGGACATCCGTCTCGACCATGAATAGCAGGATCAAGGCGCAGATCGGACAGACGATGTGCAGATAGAAGTTCATGCCTCCGAAAGCCATCTTCGCTCCCTGGGAAGGGAAGATGAACAGGATGGAGAAGATCATGGTCAGCGTAGTGCAGATCGCTCCGGAATACTGGAACAGCGAGACCCATTTCGGAAAGACGAAGCGTTTTTTGCGTATGCCTTCCAGGGCATAAGGGATCATGAAAGCCGCTCCTGCAGCCGAAAGCAGGTTGGAGTTGACCGTAAAGTAATGGAACAGGGAATAGGTCGCATCTGTCTGTCTGTGGATGTAGGATACGCTCAGACCTCCGGCAATAGCCGCCAGCGATACGACAAAGACGGTGATTCCCGCGATCAAAGCGACGACACTACGTCTTTTGTACAGAGAGATCATGTATCTTCTCTGGGAAAGCACGGAAGTATCGCGAAGCAGTTTCAGCCGGTTCTGTTTTTCCGGATCGTTTCTTCTTAGGGTAGGACCGTAATAGACGCTCCTGTCGAAGCCAAGGATCATCAGAAATACCAGTTCCATGAAGATCAGCCCGTAGGCAAAGATGGAACCTTTCCGGAAAGAGAAAGCCAGCTTGATCTTGGCGATCATCAGCAGGATGAATGCCGCTACAAACATCGACATACCAAGGAAACCTCTAAAGCCCTTGGACAACAGTTCTCCCTGTCCCATGGAAAGAAGGATATAGGCGATCTCCAGCAGACTGAACAGAATACCGAATTTCCCTTTCCAGGCAATCGTGAACAGCTCATAGTAGTTCAATACCGGAACACAGGCATGCCAGCCCTTCTTCCCGGCCTTGAGGAAAACCTTCCACATGCCCAGCACGCTGACAAACAGATATACCACGATCAGAATGCCTGCCGCAAGAGAATTGATCTCAGAGGCAAGCAGGGAACGGATAATGTGATAAATAAAGAGGTTTAGATCCATACTTTCATTATATGAGAAAATAAGAGAGAATAATAAAAAGAAAACAGGAGGAGATATTTATGTTTTCAACAGGACATCTGATCTGGATCGCAATAAGCATCATTCTTATCGTAATCGGCGTCATCTGCTGTTTCAGGTTCAAACCATCTTTGTATCGCCTGATCAGCCTGTGCCTGCTTCTGGGACTAATCTCGGAAGCCATCAAGGTACTCTCGGTCATCGAGATCGTTCCGGTCATGGATCTGGCTGTCAAGGACGGCGTTCTGGTCTATGAACCGACAGGGGCCTATACGCCTTATCTGGAAGCGGAACATCTTCCTTTCGAACTGTGTTCCCTGCAGCTGCTGTTCATGTTCCTGGCTCTGATCATCAAAGACGAAACCAAGAAACACAGACTCTATTCTCTGATGTACGGCACATCCATCATCGGCGGACTGATGGCAGTCTTTCTTTCTTCCATCGCTCCGGAATTCTCCGATACCAGGTCATTCCTTCTGGCGCCGAGAGCCTGGCAGTTCTTCCTCTACCATGCGATGATCATCGTGGAAGGCATCTACATCGGCTATTGTGAAGAGGCGGATCTGCATTTCAGGGATCTGAAATGGATGGTCGCGCTGACGATCTGTCTGGACAGCATGAGTTTCTATCTTAACTCCATCATGTCTGTTCCTTACTACAGCGGGAAACAGCTTATGGGTGTCGCCTATGCGATCAATTACTTCTCTTCCTACAACAATCCTCTGGGCATCGTGTTCTATGAGAAATGGCAGTGGCTGCTTTACCTTCTGGTAAGGATAGGACTGGCGCTGCTGCTGATACCGGTCGTGTATTCGCCGCTGCTGCTGAAGAAAAAGAAAGCATAATGCTTCTGATTTAAAAACAATTGCTAAAAAGACATTCAACAAGAAACGGTTGGATGTCTTTTTGTTTTTTCATCCGGATTTATCAACAGAAATGTGTGTACGGATCACAGGAATTGTCAGAAAAACACGTATGTTATATAATAATAATGGACTCAAGTTAAACTTGAATTTGGATAAAAAAGTTCAAGAGACTCCTGCTGTTTCAAAGTGAGGTAATCATCTAGAATAAAAGTGTAGGGAGGTGAGGCTATGATAAATAAAGAATTGATTGGCATAAGAATCGCCAAGGCGAGGAAAAATGCCGGAAAGACCCAAGCTAACGTAGCGGACGAATTGGATGTTTCGTTTCAGGCGGTCTCCTCCTGGGAGAGAGGAGAATTCACCCCCGATACCGAAAACTTGATTAAATTGGCTAAATTTCTGGACGTATCGGTTTCTTCCCTGGTAGAAGAGCGAAACGGGGAAACGTTCAAGACGGTCAAGAACATCTACGACTCGGATCATATGTCTACTTTCGTCAGGGCTACGGCGAAAGCCAACAGAATGACGGACACACTGAAAGCTCGGGACTTCGCCAAAAAGGCGCATGAGGGTCAGAAAAGAAATGGATCGGATATTCCATACATCTATCACCCTTTAAATCTTGCCTGCCATTGTCTGGCGATGGAAATCAGGGAAGATCCTGTCGTTGCCGCCTGTCTGCTTCACGACGTGATTGAAGATACGAAATATGGTTACGATGATCTTCCGGTGAGCGATGAAACGAAAGAGCTGGTCAGACTGATGACCCACGAAAAGACAAATGACGAGAACCGCGAAGAGATTATGAAGCCGTATTACAAAGGACTGGCAAACGATCCGCGTGCTTCGCTGATCAAGTGCGTAGATAGATGCAACAACCTGACAACCATGTCCTGGGGCTTAAGCAGAGACAGGATCTACCGGATGATCAAGGAAACGGAGAAATATGTACTTCCGCTTCTGAAGGTGGTAAAGGCAGAGCCGGACTACAACAACGCCGCCTGGCTGCTGCAGTACCAGATGGAAAGCATGCTGGATATCTACAAGAGACTGATGTAAAGGAGGTGTTCTATGCTGCACGTACTGTTCTTCACGGTCGCTTCCGGGGCAATCGGCTATTGCCTCTACCTGTTCTTCTACTGGAGACAGATGCATGCCCTGGTGTCCCTGGAGCACGGCATCCTGGATGCGCCGCACATCCTGCTGATCCTGCTGATCACGGGATTTATACTTGGTTTATTCTAAAAGACTCAAGGTTTTCCTTGAGTTTTTCTTTTACATCTCAACGGGAGTCTGCTGTTCAGAAAACGAGACAGATCTTAAGATGAAAGCGTAAGTAGGAATGACCATGGAAAAGATAGTTAAAGGCATGGATGCAGATAAATCGACATTGTAGATTCAGAAGCAAAGGAGATAGAACATGAAATATGAAACAAGCTGCGGAGCAGTTCTTTACAGAAATACCGACGATACATTCGAGTATCTGATCATCAAAGACAGGCATGATAATTATTCCTTTCCCAAAGGGCATACGAAAAAGAAAGAAAAGTGTATAAACTGTGCCAGAAGGGAAGTTTATGAAGAAGTCGGACTGAACATTGAACCTGAAGAGTATTTTGAGTATACGGTTTCCTATCCGCTGAACGATAAGACGGAAAAGATAGTCATTTACTACATGGCGGATATCAAGGACAACGAGCCGTTTATCAACGACGGAGAAGTCAAAGAGATCCTGATGCTTCCTTATGAGAAGGCATATGAACTGTTGACTTTCAGTCAGCTGAAAGAAGTTTTGAGAACGGTCAACAACACGCTGGTGAAAGGCATGAAGATCTGCTGCATGTTTCAGGATCCGGAGAAGTTCAATGAACATAATCTGGAGTTTATCAGATCCTATGGAAGTACCTGCAACGGTCATGATCTGTATACCTGGGATGAAGGTGACAGGTCGCTGTACCGATGCAGAAAGTGCGGAGCCTATGTACTGCAGCAGTATTCGGAGATCCACATGCCGGATGCCACCTACATTGACTACTATCCGGTCAGGGACGATGCCCATGCCCAGGAAGTAAACGAAACGTATAACGGCTGGACACTGGAGACAGATTATCCCTACAGAGGGGTATTAAAAACGTTCAAATATGATGACTAGACAGAAAGGAAAAATGTATGAATGAAACAACAAATAAACCTCAAATGATAGAACAGGAATCAGAAGAGGATCAATTTATAAAACGAGTGATGGAAGCATTAGAAGATCCGCAGACCTGGATAGACTTCCATAATCAGGTTCAGAAGTATATGAGCGAGGGAGCAACCAAGGATCAGGCCTGCGAATGGGCGATGCAGGATTAGATGAACACGTCATACAAAAGCGCGTTGTCAACATCAGAGAAATATCTTTTGAAAAAGTACATTTCGGAACAGCTGCAGATGGAAATGGGGAAAGAAGAGTTCAACGATCTCCATTATCTGCTGAAAGAAAAACTGATCGAAGAGTACGAAGCAGAACACTGGAATGAACTGAGAAAAAGGTTTCCGAGAGTATCTTTATAAAAACAATTCTGGATTTTTGATCCCTATAGTCTGTTTGGCTACAAATTATATGTGGCATTTAGCTAGTAGTTTCTGGCTGAAAGAAAGAAGAACATACAAGACAGGAACGGACTACAACGGATTCTAAAACAGTATAAATACAATTTAAAAAAACAGGAATAGTTCATTCCTGTTTTTTTGTTTTTCAATAAAATGGCTAAAGCTTATGGTTCCAGCTTGAACAGGTCTCCGGCCTGCGACAGACAAAGATCCGTTTTCAGTACCAGTGTATTGCTGTCCTTTTTCTCGAACTCGATCTTTGTTACATCGGCTCCCGCAAAACCCTGCAGCGCATGGGCATCTTCCACATAGCACACATAACCCTTGTCGGTCTTTTCGAATGTTCCAAAGATCTCGCCCATACCCGAGAACAGATTTTCGGTAAAGACGAACGTATCTCTGTCTCCCCAGTAGAACTCGATCATCGGCAGATACATGTCGCTGCACATGTCCGTAGGCTCGTGCTTGTACTTGGCATAATCTCCATCATAGCTTGGAGAACGGCTGGAGAACACGTCTCCGGCTGCCGAGATCGGGAAGTCCTGTTCCAGGATCAGTGTGTTCTTGTCATTGATCTTCAGGAATTTCTCTCCCACCATCCGCTCAGGGAACGGATGTTCCTTAGAAGCTGACGTGATCACAATATAGCCGTCTTCTTCCTTGAAGGTACCCTGGAATTCGTTGACGCTGCCGTCGTTCCTGTCCTGGAAGATGATTTGATCCTTGCCGATCAGCTCGACCATTGATACTCGTTCCGTTTTTTGGTTGATGTTCCAGAAGACGAAATAGCTGTTCTCCTGGGTGTTGAACACATGATCGATATCGGACTGCGTACTGCTGCTGCCTGATGAATTACCGCTTCCTTTGACCTCTGTGGTAGAGAAGACATCATCCATCTTTGAACCGGCCAGGGTCGTCTTCAGGATCAGCGTATCTTCATCCTTGATCTCGAAAAGGATCAGACCGGGAACGCCGACGCCGCTGCTTTGCACCTCAGCTGAACAGACATCTTCCTTCACCGACCACGTACCGCTGATCTCGTAGTATCCGTCGTAGAAGTTGTCCTTCATGACGAAAGAACCGTCCTTGCCGAACCAGATCTTGGAATGTTCCGCATTGTCAAATTCATCGACCGTATTGTAATAAGTCTTTCCCGCGATCGCAGGAGTTTCCTGTTGCTCGTTCTTCGGACCGCATGCACAAAGCAGGAAAAGACACAGTATAGGTATGATCTTCTTCATGATGACTGCCTCCTTTAATTCTCTAATTATATTATATCCGATTTAAGACCCTTTATCCCTGTCCGGTTATGAAATGCGCATGACTGATCCAAATATCGGTTTTACTTTGACATCATCACGCAACAAAAAGAAAAGGTCCTTTGGGACCTTTTTCTATTTTTTCTTGTTTGTACCGACCAGCTTCCTGAGTTCGCTGTTGAGATCCTTGAATACTCCCTTCGGATAATTCTCATCCAGCATCTCTACCATTTTCTTGATCTGTTTATCGCTAAGATTGTGGTTGCCGGTAATATTACGGAACTTGGTAGAAACGATGTAGTTTCTCACCTTCGCAACGGTAGCGCCTTCGCCGATCAGATCCCCTACGACTTTGGAAGTCTTGGCGAACTTGATGAAATCCTTGTTGATCAGATCATAGGAGAACTTTCCGTTCTTATCCATGTACTTGTCAAGGATCATCTGATAATCCTTCGGATCGACTATCACTTCCTCTTTGACTTTCTCTTTCTTTTCCGTAACCATCTCCTTGGTCACCTTGACACCCTTCTGGTTCTTGTATGGAAGACCGTTGGTCAGTTCGATGGCCTCTTTAAAAGCCTTCATCGGATAAGCCTTCAGATCGGTGTTGCTTGTCGGAACCGCTTCTCCGGAAGTCTTGGAAATCGAAGCAATACCCGGCTGTTCCTTGTCGGCTCTCTGGACCGTAATGTTTATGCCCTTAGGTGATTTCACGCGATAAGCCATTGCAGGAATGACTGTCAGTTTAACTGCCTTAGTTCTCAACATATTATTAAATCTCCTTGTACCAACATTATAACATGGAGACAGGGGCTTTCATATGCCTTAGACATCCATATCCGGAATCGTAAAACCCCCAAAATTCCTGCCGTTCCGATATAATAGAATCAAAAGGAAGGACATATCATAATGAAACTCTTGTTAACGGGCGTAGATGGCAATCTGGGCGGCATGGCCGCAGACTATCTTCTTGAACTGGAACCGAAAGAAAATCTCGTATTCTGCGGATACAATCCCGATTCCCTGAAGAAATATGCCGACATGGGCGTAGAGACCCATGTCACCAACTTCAACTCTCCGGAGGGACTTGTGGAGGCTTTTAAAGGAGCGGACGCACTGGCACTGATATCCATGCCGTTCGTAGGACCAAAAAGACAAAGAGCTCACAAGAACTGCGTCGATGCAGCCAAGGAAGCGGGCGTCAAGAAGATCATTTATACTTCTCTGGTAAACGCCGGAGACGAGACGAATCCTTCGGTCGAGAAGAAGGACCACATTTATACGGAAAGATATATCGCCGAGCAGGGACTGGATCATATATTCCTGAGAAACTCCCAGTATGCCGAAGCGATGATCACCAACTACTTCACCTATGCCAGAATGGGAGGTCCTCTGACCAATTCCCAGGGCGACGGCCTGATGGCCTATATCTCGCGCAAGGACTGCGCCAAGGCCGTAGCTTACGCTCTGCACCGGGCATTTGAACCGCAGTACGACCATGCGGTCCTCAACATCAACGGTCCGGAACTGATGACCATTTCCACCTTCTGCCAGATCGGCAACGAAGAGACCGGAAACAGTGTCGGCTATCAGTATGTGACCGATGAAGAGAACTACCAGATTTTCGATGCCATGGGTGTACCTAGAACCACGGACGGCGTTTTCCTGGAAGGAAGCGAAGCCCCGTTCTCCTCCGACGGCATGGTGACGTTCGCCCAGGCGATCCGGGAAGGAAAGATGGATCTGTGCACGGACGACTTCGAGAAGCTCACCGGAGACAAGGCGATCACGGTCAGAGAGATGTTTGCGGATCAGGAGAACTTCCAGATCGGCGACCGTCACTCCAAGGATGATTAAGTCTTAACAGAATATCAAACAAAGAGAAGCGGCTGATGTCCGCTTTTCTTTTCGACAAAGTTAAAACTTCCTTACGTATTCTGCGATAATATGATTAATAGAGGATACGCATGGAAACAACATCAAACTACGAGGTACAGATCCCGGATAGAATCGAAAAGAAATGGGCCGAGTACAACAGCGCCGATACCGAAACAAGAAGGCGGATGACCGGCCACACTTTTGAATTCATCATCGACGATATCGGTTCGGGCTGGGAATATGTAAGAGTCATCCTGGATGGAGATATCGAAAAACACTACCGGGTCAGCTACATCGGTCCGACGGTAACAAGTTTTGTCAGAACGGTCATGAGCCTGGAACCGATACAGACGGAAGAATTCGTCTGGTCCGACGAGCCTTCCTACATCGAATATCCCTGGATCCTTTCGCGGTGCAATGACGTGATCTATGTTGAGGCTCCGAAAATCGATGAAGGTTTCTTTCTGAACTACGATTATCTGAAAAAGCAGATCAGAAACGGTTTTGAATACATGTACAAATGGGAGATCGTCGGTGTCGACTGACAGATGTTTATGTTGGAGAAAAAGATGAAAGATTATCGATACATCACGCTTCGCGACTATCCTGAATTAAAAGAAACTGCAGCGGAATGGTTTCATGAAAAATGGGGCGTCCCGAAGGAAGCCTATCTTGAATGCATGGATGCATACTTGAATCATGAAACGGAATACGGCTGGTATCTTTGTTTGAAAGATGATCACATCGTTTCCGGTCTGGGCGTGATCGAGAACGATTTCCACGACAGAAAAGATCTGAGTCCAAACATCTGCGCGGTCTATACGGAAGAAGACTATCGAGGCAAAGGAATCGCAGGGAAGCTTTTGGACATGGCCGTTGAAGATCTCAGAACAAAGGGGATCAGCCCGGTCTATCTGGTTTCAGACCATGTCGGATTCTATGAAAGATACGGCTGGGAGTTTTTATGTTTGGTGCAGGGAGACGGCGAGCCTGATATGACCAGGATGTACATCCACAGATAAACTTCAATCTACAAAAAAAGCTGATTACAGGAAAACCGCAATGAAATACAAAGAACTCAAAAAAGTCGTTTCAAAAATGTACATCCCTGTAAACTGTCACAATCTTGGCAGAAGAAGGCCGGACAACGCCTACTGCCTGGAACGTTCCAGGAAACAGTGGATGATCTATTACAGCGAAAGAGGAAACAGGAATGATATCGAATATTTCGACTCGGAAGAGAATGCGTGCGAAGCGTTTTACCGTATCCTGAAGAACATCGAAAACACCGTTTACGCCAACGAAGAAGAGGATCCATACCATAAACCTCACAAGATCCCCAAGGAGTGGTGGGTCACTAGGATCTGGATCACCAGCAGGTCTTCCGCCGACGTTTATTTCGGTGAAAAGGCCGTCAGGATACCGGGTGAACTGCTGATGAACTGCTTTCTGGGAGAACCCTATTCCATGTTCTGGGTGGCAGAAGAAGACAGAAGCGAATGGCCATGGAAACTGGAAAAAGAAAAGTGCCAGAATCTGCTTTCAGAAGCGGACAGACTCTCCGTCATGGATGCCGTGAACGACTATTATCTCAACAGAAAAGAAAGGATCATCTTTCTGACAAAAGAACTGGAATTGCGTGCCATCGAACTATCGGAGAAAGTGAAAGACGGACGGCTGACCAGAATAGATGCAGCATTGCAGTTGAAGAAAGAGTTTCCGGATCTTCCGAACTATTTCTACAGGGACCAGATCACCGATTCTCTGGCAGGAGTCAGATGGTATCAGTGATACTGCTCTTATTCCATCGAACACTGTGAGACAATGAACCATAAAACAAAAAAACAGACTGATCCTGTGTTTTTCCGGAAAGGATTCTGTGCGATTTCTCGGACAGCAGATCATTCCCCAGTGGACGCAGATCGGCATGGAATATATTCTATGGAATTAATCCCTTCGCTTTTTGAGAGTAACGGAGGATAATAAAGGCATATGCGCAACAATAAGAAAAAGAGTTTAAAAAGAGTATTTCAGATCATCGCCATTGTAATTGCGGCCTGGATCGCAGTCAATCTGTGTATCACGGCAGTATTCACCCAAAAGATCCCGCATCGCTACGCTTCTGCGGAAGAAGGAAAAGAACTGCTGCTGTCGAATACGGAATATTATTCCGGCTTTACGCAGAACGATATTGAATTCAGACTGAAAAAGACCGGTGCGACAATGGATGAACTGCTTCAGACATCAGCCGAAGAGATCCGCGATTATAATCTCATCGAGAAATACTTCATCGATCACGAGATCGCCAAAATGGCTATCAGGCTTGCGTGGAACGGTTATGAACTTCCTGAAACAGAAAAGATCGTGTTTATCAAGTCGGACATGTCCGTGGAGATGGGAAACAGCGGATATACACATGGTACGCAGATCTATCTGAGTTCCGGTTTCGTCACGATTTATTCTTTCATGAGTATCATTCCGGGTTTTTCAAAATTCTTTGATGAGCTGCTGTGGCACGAGTATTTCCATTGTCTCAGCAGATGCAATCCTGAATTCAGGGCAAAGATGTATTCCCTGATCCATTTCACGGTTGCGGACTCTGACTTTGCGCTGCCGCCTTCCGTAATGGAACGTTATTTCAGCAATCCCGATGTCGAACACCATGATGCGTATACGACCTTCGTGATTGACGGAAAGGAAACGGATTGCTTTACCGCATGGATCACAACAGCGGACTATGCGCAAGTACAGCCGGAAGATTCTGATACAATAGTTGCGCTTGTACCGATCGACGGTTCTGATATTTATTACACAAGAGAACAGACATCCAACTTCGATGAGGTGTTTGGAACCAATACCAGGTATGTACTCGATCCGGAGGAATGCATGGCCGACAACTTTGCATATGCTATGCTTTACGGTATCAAGGGCAAAGATTATCCGAATCCTGAGATCATTCAGGGTGTAATCGATGCCGTGAAACGCTGAGCATTCATATAAATCAGATTCATAGACATACATTAAAAAAACGAAGGACGATCCGATGATAAAGACGTCCTTCGTTTTTTCGTTCAAACCTCTGCAGATCGATCTGCCTATCTCAGCATGATTCCGTTCCAGTAGAGAGATTCAATAGTCTTACTGTCTTCATCAAAAGAATAGCTGATATACTCGAAAATGATTTTTGTTCCATCGGAACACGTGTATTCCAGAATGTTCTGTTCATATACATCGATCTTCTCCGGATCAAGACTTTCAAAGAAAACTTTCAGTTCCTCTTCATATTCCGGAATATCCTGCTGCGATACAAGCTGAAGTGCGCTGAAACTGCGGATATCAAACTGTTTCTTATGAAAATCGATGCTGTAGTAGAATGAGCGGATGTTTTTATCATCATAGGCATAATCGCTGAAGGATTTCGCGATCTTGGATTTTTTGAATGTTTCAAAGAAGGAACTCTTTTTTCCGTCGCTGTATCTAAGATAATCATAAGCCGACTTCGCATCCTCAAGATACTGTAGCTCCATGACCGCATCCTCGTTCAATACACCATCTGTCAGTGCGCCGCCTTTCACCAGAGCATCCTTTAAACGCTTCTCCTGCAGCCTGTTTGGCACATCATAGATGTTCAACGGCGTGCAGCTGAACAGCAACGCAATTACCGCGATGAAGAGAAAACACCCGGATACATGAAATTTCAGCATCGCCGACAGCATGAATCCTACCGCAAGAGCAATCAGGATCAGCGACATGAAACGCGCTGTCGTCAGGCCGTAGGCATTCAGACGGATGACGATCGCAAACAGCTGGATAGCCAGTACCGGCACCAGCAGGCAGGCTCCCTTCGTTTTAAACAGTCCCTGCATCTTTCCATCTGTTTCATCGACTGACAGATAGAAGATCACATAGAACAGCAGTGCGAAACAGCCGAACCAGTTCAGTTTTCCTACAGGCATCTGCCATGTAAGGATGATCTTGATGATATACAGATACAGGATCCCGATCAGTACCAGATAGATATAGAACAAAGCTTTATGAATGATCGTACGATAGACCGCTGGAACGGATACTTCTTCACAGGGTCTCGGGACATAGGACAGGAATAACGTGATGCCGAAAAGTCCCAGAACCAGCAGAAAGAGGATGCTGTAGATTTTCCAGAGATCATCGAAATGAAAGATCAGGAAATGGAATGCCGCGATACAGACGCTGAATCCGGCAAGAATGACAGCCGTAAAGATCCAGACAATAAAAGCAGACTTCATCAGATGACTGAACAGATATCTGTTTTCTCTGTCTTTGTATAATACGTATGCAAGCAAAGAAACGACCGCCACACCAATGCCGCCCAGAGCGGTATAGACATACTCGTTTTCATGTTCCCTGAGTATCAGGAACGTAAGAAGCGTTACGATGAAAGCGATGACCGGTGCCAGAATCCGTTTCCTGTGGATCTCATATTCATAAGACAGTTCTATCAGGAAGCAGAACAGTCCTCCCATGATCAGAGATACGGTCAGTTTGGATAGATCTTCATCAGTCAGAATCATACACGTGACTGTTGCCGTGATGATGCACAGTACCGTAAAGCTGAAAGGAAAACGTCTGATGCAGTCCTGCAGTCTTCCTGAAGCTTTCTGAATTCGTTCCATTAAGTTATTCATAAATTTGTTTCCTTTACCAGATACTAATGATAGCACATCGCAAACTTTAGGGATAGTTTATAAAATCAGAGGTTTACGAACACGATCCAATCTCGAGGACTCTGGATTCATAAAACCGGAGCCTTCTGTTTATAATGAAATAAGAAAGACAAATCGTAATTTGGCGAGGTAGAAGCAATGGATGATTTTGGAATCAATGAAATGCTTGAAATGCAAAGGAAGCTGCAGGATAGGTATAAAGATATTTGGGAAACGATATCTCCGGAGATCGGACAAAACAAACTGCTTTGGATGATCGGAGAGATCGGAGAAGTGATAGACATCATCAAGAAACACGGCGGAAAAACTGCCTGTGAAGATGAGAAACTTCGAACCTGTCTGGTTGAAGAACTGGCGGATGTCCTGATGTACTACAATGATGTCCTGCTTTGTTATGGCATATCCGCCGAGGAACTGAAACAATCCTACATCAGAAAGTTTGAAAAGAATATGAAACGCTGGTAAGTTCCGGTTTTATAATAAAAAAAGAAAAACAATCAAAACATACGGAGGTGTTTTCTGATGAACGATAATAACAAGAAAAACAGTTTATACGCTTTGCCGATCGGTATGTGCATAGGAGTAGCCATAGGAGCGGCGACCCATAACATCGGACTGTGGCTGCCGATCGGTATGTGTCTCGGTCTGGCGTTGAGCTATAGCGGTGAAAAAGATAACGAAGACGATACAGACGATAAGCAATAGGCATACAGGAACGGTTCAATACTGTTTTAGTTTACGAACGTTTTGTGCTAAAATCTTATTCGGCGAGTATTGATATACAGCCCGAATCAAAGAATTAAAAAAGGAGCAACAGAACAAAAATGAAATGCAATCTGAAATGGATCAACATCTACAGCAACGAAACGGGTTACGTCGGCAAAGTTTCCAAAAAAGAAGGTCACTTCGTAAGCTCTCCGGACAAAGCCGGTGCCAAGACGTACGTTTCCGAAAAAGCCGCCAATAACGAGATCGAACTGCTGACGTCCATGGGCGAAGCAGAAAACAACCGTTTCGAAATCGAAGAAGCTTAAAAGATCCTGAAATATCCCTTGCGGATATTTTTTATAGGAACAGTTTTCATCAGGAGAAGGTTCCCGGGTTTATAAACGGGAACCTTTTTAATAAAATAAAAATAGAAAGACAGATTATGATCTGTAGAAGGAAAAACCATGGGATTATTTGACAAGTTAAAGAAAAAACCGGCACCTGAGCCACTGGTTGATGAGAAGAAACTGGAAGAAATAGCCAGATACCAGGCAAAGGAACATCAGGTGATCAAGGATCTGCAGGTAAAGCAGCTCGGGAGAGTCGATACGTACATTGAAGGCAAGGTCTACTGCAAACTGAGCGATACCGAGATCGATGTCGATCTGTATGATGATGTGGATATTGAATATGCCGAAAAGTGTGCCATTGCGATGAATGCAATGTCGGATGAACTTGTTGATGCGATATGCCGTGCCGCAAAGAAATACTGCCTTGAATTTCTGGACGAGATCGGCGGAGCAGAGCTGAATGATATCGATCTAACCGTACCGGTAGACGAAAATACGCCGCCTGCAGAGATGCTGAAATGCTTTGAGATAGGTTCATTGATCGTAGATGTTCCGCAAGACCCATCAAGGATAGGATATCAGCTGAGCGGAAACTGCGACTGGGAAGAAGAACACGGCATAGAGATCGTGGTCCTGGATGGCAGACTGATATATCTGGGAGAGTTTTCCGGCGTGTCGCCGTGGGACTATCCGATAGAAGAAAGCTGGAACGCTGCAG
>JAFZQL010000117.1 GCA_017620435.1 Erysipelotrichaceae bacterium | reverse complement strand
GTCGGTGACATTCTGAGGAGCCGGTTCATAACGGTCAAAGTCGATGACGTATGTTCCTCTGCCCTTGGTCATGGAACGCAGTTCTGTCGCATACTTCAGCATTTCTGCCATCGGTACTTCAGCTTCGATACGGGCTTCGCCGGATTCAGCAGAACCAGTATCCAGGATCATGCCGCGTCTCTTGTTGAAATCGCCGATGATATCACCGGTGTATTCTTCCGGACAGATAACGGTAACCTTGCCGATCGGTTCCAGAAGGATCGGGTTAGCCTTAGGAATACCTGCCTTGAATGCCAGTCTGGCTGCAGCTTCGAATGAGTTCGGCTTGGAGTCAACCGGGTGGTAGGATCCGTCATACAGTGTAGCCTTGACGTTAACGACCTTGCATCCGGCCAGAGGGCCCTTGGCCATACAGCCTCTCAGGCCTGCTTCAACAGACGGGAAGTAGTTCTTTGGTACGGCACCGCCGAATACTTCTTCCGCAAATACCATTTCTTCTGAATCAGGGTTCGGTTCAAATCTTACCCAGACGTCGCCGTACTGGCCGGCACCGCCGTTCTGTTTCTTGTATTTACCCTGAACTTCGGACTTGCCTCTGATCGTCTCACGGTACTGTACCTTCGGTTCTTTCAGGGCTACTTCTACTTTGTATCTGCTCTTCAGCTTGCTGACAACAACATCGATCTGCTGATCGCCTACTGCGTAAAGGACCTGTTCGCCTGTTTCAGCATTTCTGACAAAATTCAGTGACTTGTCTTCGATCAGGACCTTCTTCAGAGCATCGGACATCTTGTCTTCATCATCCTTGGTCTTAGGCGATACAGCCATGCCCAGCATCGGTCTAGGATATTCGATATCTTTGAATACGACTTTCTTGTCTTTTGTGCAGAGAGTATCGTTCGACTCTGTTACAGCCAGTTTCGTTAAAGCACCCAGGTCGCCGCAGGACAGCTTGTTTACAGGAAGCTGCTGCTTGCCCTGAATGACAAACAGACCGCCGCCTTTTTCAGCCTGTTCTTTCTTGGAATTGTATAAAGGAGTCGTAAGGCTCAGCGAACCGGACATGACCTTGACAAAGGAGATCTTGCCGACGAAAGCATCTACGACCGTCTTGAATACCAGTGCGGAGAATACTTCGGAATCGTCGGTCTTCAGTTCCAGACCGTTGGCATCCTTAACAGTTCCAAGGTCGGCATAAACCGGACAGTTCTCTTTCATGAAGTCAAGGATCTGTTCAACGCCCTGGGCATTGACAGCGCTGCCGGCGAATACCGGCTTGATATCGCCGGACTTGAGAGCCAGCTTCAGACCTTTTGCAGTCTCTTCCGGTGTAAATGCTTCACCTTCGAAGAATTTTTCCATCAGTTCATCATCTGCCGATGCGATCGCTTCGGCGATCTGGTCGTAATGCGCATTGGACGGATCATCCAGAACTTTATTGGAACCGGTCATCTTCTTGCCATCCATGACAGGAACTTCAAACGGAACAACAGATGTACCGAACTTGTTTCTCAGTTCATCGACCGTCTTTTCAAAGTTCGCATTGTCATCATCGATCTTATTGATAAAGAAAACGATCGGAAGATTCATTTTCTTGCAGAGCTTAACTGCACTTTCCGTACCGGATTCGATTCCGTCTTTTGCCGATACGACGATCATGGCCAGATCGGCTGCGGCAGCACCGGAAACCTTTTCACCTTCATAATCCAGATATCCCGGCGTATCGATGAAATTGATCTTGGTGTTTTTCCATTCGACAGGTCCTAAGGCTGTAAAAACAGACAGACCTCTCTTGGATTCTTCCGGATCATAGTCCATCGCGGAAGTGCCGTCTACTGTCTTGCCCATACGGTCGATCGCCTTTGTCAGATACAGCGCAGCTTCTACCAGAGCCGATTTACCGGAACCGGAATGTCCCAGCAATACAACATTTCTAACGTCTTTTGATAAATACTCTTTCATTTCTTCTTCCCCTTATTGTTTCAGAACATTAAGCAGTTCTTCATCGCTTGTCGTGCGTACGTACTGCAGTGCGGTTCTTCCCGCATTGTCCGTAACCGTCTTATCCGCACCTTTACGTATCAAATATATCACTAAATCCGTATAACCGCCATAGCTTGCGCGCATCAGGCAGGTACAGCCCTCTTTATCTCTTTTATTGATATCCGCTCCCTTTTCCAGCAGATAGCGGATCACATCTACCTTAAACGCCAGTACTGCATCCATCAGAGCCGTACGGCCTTTGCCATCGGCCAGATCCAGAGTAGCTCCCGATTCTACCAGATATTCCACCGTCGGAGTTTCTCCCAGGAATGCCGCACGCATCAGCGCTGTCCTGCCCTCATTGTCCTGAGCATCCACATCGCTTCCCGCCTCTACCAGCATTTCGCAGATATGACGGTGTCCGTGCTTTGCTGCTCCCATCAGAGCCGTATCATCGTTCTTATCTCTTGCCTTGACATCGACGCCGTTTTCGATCAATGTTTCAACGATCTCATCATAACCTCTCTTAGAAGCCCTCATCAGTCCGCTCCTGCCGTCTCCGTTTTTGCAGTTGACATCCGCACCCTGGACAAGCAGTTCCTTCACCAGGTCAAGATTACCCGAAGTACAGGCCTCTAACAGAGTATCATTCTGTGTCTGATCCATCTCTCTAACCTCCTTTATTCGACAATAAAAAAGTGAACGCAATGAAACGTCCACTTCAAAAAATCAGTTTATACAAAACACAAGTAAGGAGTCAGCGACCCCTAAGACAGTATTCTCCATCTTGTTTAATACATTCATATGATATACAGCCTTATCCACCTATCATTTTACCTTCTAAACATGCTTGTTTCAAGTAGATTAACCATGTAAATACTTTCATTATTTCAGTTTCTTGAGCGATGTCTTATAATCCGGCATGTTTCTTTCAATGATGTCGTAGAACCTGCGGGAATGGTTCGGGATGATGAAGTGAGTCAGTTCATGCAGGACGATGTATTCCAGACAATCCAGGGGATAATGGATCAGATAGGAACTGATTACGATCTTGTTTTTTCTGGTGTAGCACACGCCCCATTTGGAGCTCATCAGGCGACAGCATAGTTCCGGGACCTGATGATAGCCGTAGTCTTCCAGAATGTAGCGATAATGTTCAAAACAGATCTCAGCCTGCTTCAGTAGGTATTTATCCAGATACTTGTACAGATAGCGGATATTTTCCAAAGAGTCTTCCTTATAGGTAAGGATGATGGTATCATCATCGATTTCCACGTTCTTCTTTCCGTTTCTTCTGATCAGTTTATAAGGCTTTCCGTACAGATAAAAAACATCCCCTTCCCGGTAGATCAGCGACCTCTTCTGCTTCTGCAGAGACTTCTCGTAAGACCTGTAGATCCAGTCTCTTTTCTCTTCCAGAAAACGGTAGATCTTCCATTCCGGCATAAGCAGAGGTGCAGAAACCGAAAGCTTTTCTCCGTTTACCCGAAGGTACATGTTTTTGATTCTTTTGCGTGTGATCTCTACTTCAAAACGGACCCCTTTGATTTCCAGCATATTCTCATTCTATCATTGAAAAGGCAATAATTCTTATGATAGAATAATAAAGCACATGGCGGACGTGGTGAAGTTGGTTAACACTCTGGATTGTGGCTCCAGCATTGCGTGGGTTCGAGTCCCATCGTTCGCCCCAGTGAAAAGAAAAAGTACAGGAAACTGTACTTTTTTATTTATCTTTTGTCATTTCGGCAAAGACTTCGTCACAATATCTGTCCCATTGGATCCTGTACTGTTCATGTGATAGAAGGATCATGTCTTTTGGATTGAAGATATTCCTTCGCTGCGCTTCTTCAACAAAGACCCAGACCCAGTCGTCAGTTTCGCTCATTACCGCTTTTACGGTCTTGTAGCCGTTATTTGCGGCCAGATACAGACGGGTATGGCCGTCCAAAGAAATGTATCTGTCGTCGTAGGGAATGACCTGGATTACGATATCTTCCGGATCATGAATAAATGTCTTAACCGCTTCCAGTTTTTCCTCGTCAATATAGAACTGGGAAGGCTGTATCTCGTCAAGTCCGATTTCTAGAAGATCGGGAAGCGGATACTCCGCTATGACTGCACGCTTCTGATCATAGAACCTGACGATGTGCGGAGCATGAAAGCGAAATGTTTCAATCAGTTCCTGATACACGCCGGGATCCTTGCCGCGGACTGTGGCTTCTTTCGATCCTGTAATCTCTATCTCATAAGGTTTACCGTCAACCAGATAAGCGCCGTGCTGATAAAGTGCAGCCTTTGAAAACCTGTCGTCCGTATAATGGTCTATTCTTTTGATTTCCATTGTTTTCTTTTCTTTGGTTCAGGCAGCTCATCGTACATGGCATCCAGCAGCTCCTTCAGCGCTTCTCTGTCGTCTATGACATCAACACTCAGCATTTCCCTGCCTCCTTCATACGGAAGCTCAAGGGATGCTTCCGGCATCAGCCTTCTGGCGGATTCTGTCGGTTTTACCAGGAATCTGTCATCATAGATGCCGCCGACGATCTTGTCCCGATAATAAATGATGAATTCTCCCATCATCGGCCGATAGGTAATATCTTCCAGATCTGAAAGCTGTTCCAGTACATAATTCAGATATTCGACACTTGATGCCATTTATTTCTCCTGTTTCTATTCTTTAAAACCGAAGAACTCTTTCAGTCCTTCCTTTTCTTTCAGCATTTCGGCAGTAAAGCCGTAATGCGAAGCGGCAGCGAGACATACGACATTTTCCAGAAATTCGTCATATGGAAGTTCAAACCATTCTTCCGGTATCTCTGTGTGTATGGTGCCTCCGTCGTTGTGACCTCCGCCCCACCACCAGGCTTCATCGAGTTCTGCTTCATAAGTTCCGTCGTCCATCCTGTTAAAGGCATACCAGGAAGCCCATTCACGCATGCCTTCCGGTGTGTTTGGACCTTCATGATGCGACGCATCGTGAGCAAGCGGAGAATAATCAGGTTCTCCTATTTCAGCGGCACGTCTATAGACAGAAAAGCGTTCACCGGTTTCTTTCGGATGACGTTCCATTCTTAAGGAATCTTTCTGATATATGATTCTTTTTCTTCCCGGAACGCGGTTCTCGTCATGCATCAGATCATCTAAGACCTTTACCGCTTCCCTGCTTCTCTTCTCTTGATCCAGACCCAGTTCTTTCAGTTCCTTTTCAATATCCCAGGGACTGCCCCAGGCCGTGCTGTACTCCGTTTCACCGTTGTCAAAAACACAGTAATAACCGACAGCTCTGTCGTTGTAGATCACATCATATGAATCCATAATAAAAGTCATTTCTTTGCCTCCGGCTAAAGCTCCACGCGCATATAGATCATTTCCTGATATCCTGACGTCCTGGACTTCAGACCTCTTGGATTTCTGCCGTACTCCACGAAACCAGCGTTTCTGTACATAGCCATGGCGATATCGTTTCCTTCAATAACTTCCAGTTCCAGCTGTTCATAGCCTGCTTCTTTGGCACATTCGATGCAGGCTTTCAGCATTGCGCTTCCGATTCCCAGACCCCAGTAGTCACGTTCGATGCTGATGCCGAACGAAGCGCGGTGCCTGACTTTATATCTGTCTCCGACAGAAACCACACCTGCCAGACCGACGACTTTATCCCCGATCAGGGCGATCAGTTCCAGCTCGTTTGTACTGTCAGCCTTGTTTTTTAGAAATGCTTTCTCCTGTTCGACAGTCAGTGTGATCTCGTCCACATAGGAAGCCAGATTATCCGTCTGCTGATGAGTCAGAATGAAATCATCAAGAACAGCCTGACCGTCTTCCTCTTCGGCATTTCTTAGACAGCATTTCCTCCCATCCTTCAGTTTTATGATTTTCTTATACCGCATAAACGATCACCTCTTTTATTCCGTTTCCTGATTCGTAAACAGGATATCCAGATCGACAGGTCCGTCTATTCCTTTGATCTTTCCGCAGTCTGACAGCTGCCAGATCTGATACGGGCCTTCGTAGCTCGGCC
>JAFZQL010000116.1 GCA_017620435.1 Erysipelotrichaceae bacterium | reverse complement strand
TTCGAAACGATAAGCGCTACATGGTTGATTCCATTCAACATATTTCTTCTCCTTTATAAGTTTTCATCATCAGGGAATACCAGTCCGATATTCTGGCGTGCTTCACTGATGATTTTCATGACTGACAGGGAATGATCCAGATAGGCGTTCATTCTGTCATAGTCCTGATTCTCATACATTTCCAGAAAATCCAGGAATTCATGTTTCATGCGATGAGAATCGCCTGTAAGATCATAATGAACAGGATCGTTATGATTCATCTGCATAGAAAAATCGGTCAAGGTAAATAATGGCGATGCGGTATAGATGCAGCCTTTATTCCCCTGAATGCAGTTGACGAATGGCGCAGCACAGTCTTTGGCAGCAACCGACACGCATTGGAAACCATCATATTCCAGAGTCAGAATCCCTGAGGTATCGATCCCTTTTTCCATATTCGCGATGTAATGCACCTTCAACGGCTCTCCGAACAAAGCAGCAAGAAAATGAATGTTATAGATATTCAGATCCATCAGAGCTCCTCCGGATTTGCGATAGTCGAAAGCGGGTAAGATCTCGCCATTGCGGAAGGCATCGTATCTGGACGAATACTGCGTATAGTTTACGCTGACGATCTTGATCTCTCCCAGTTGAGGAAGAAGTTCCTGTATCTTCTTGAAATTCGGATTATGGATCGTAGAAATCGCTTCAAAGATCATCAGTTTTCGATCTGACGCCAGTTTATGAAGGACGCAAGCCTGTGCATAGTTGGAAGTAAAAGGCTTCTCCATGATCAGATTTTTTCCTGATTCAAGAACTCTTTTTCCGAAAAGATAATGCAGATGATTGTTAACGCCAAGATAGATCGTATCGGTTTCATCGTTCTGAAGGAATTCTTCAAAATCGGTATAGACATAACGAAAACCGTGTTCCTGTTTCAGCTGCTCAAGAATATCGATCTCTCCAGGCGTCGCACAGATCGCAATCAGTTCGATATCAACTTCATGAATGAACTGGAGTAAAGTATGTACGATCAGTCCCGCACCGACGATTCCCAGTTTCATCTTATTCACCGATCACTACTACTCTGCATCTTCTGTCCCGTTCATGGGTACGGTCGAAGTCCACAAAATAAATATAGCCTGTCTTCCCTACGCCCAGTTCGCCCTCATAGACTTCGAAAGTCGCGGAATTGCCAAGGATCGTCGCTTTCAGATGCGCATCCGCATTCCAAAGCTCTTCTCTTGTTCCGCTTGGCAGGAATTTGCGGTAATCCGGCCAGGACTCGACTTCTTCAAGATGCAGGGTTCCCGGATAATAGTACTGCCCCCACGCCGTCTGATCCGGAATGATCTTGGCAAGACAGTTGTCCAGATCCTGCTGAATGAATTCCTTGCCATTCGGCATGACATCATGAACATATTCTTCAAAAAACACGGAACATGTCGTATGCGGCGAGATGACGCAGCAGATACCGTTTGTGATTCCTGATTTACGGATCACTTCTTTTACTTGACCAGTGATATTGACGTAAGTAGGCGTGCCGCCGGTCGAATGAATTCCTGTAATCTCTTCTCTGTAAACCATATCTATCCTCCATTTTAAAAAGATGGTCATAAACCATCTTTTATGATCAATTATTCACCGATCACGACGACTTTGCATCTTCTGCTTCTGGAACGGGTACGGTCGTAATCTACGAAATAGACATAGCCTGTCGTCCCGACGCCGAGCTTGCCGTTGTCGACTTCAAAAGTGACGCTGGAACCGATCAGAGTCGCTCTCAGATGTGCATCACAGTTGTATAAAGCAGTACGATCTCCGCCAGGCAGATACTTATCCGCATCCGGCCAGGATTCGACATCCTCGAAGTGCTTTACACCCGGATAATAGTACGTGCCCCAGCTATGCTGTTCCGGAATGATCTTTTCCAGACAGTTGTCAAGATCCTGCTGCAGGAATTCCTTGCCATTCGGCATCAGATCATGCGTATACTCCTCGAAAAAGACGCCGCAGGTCGTATGCGGAGAAATGACGCAGCAGATCCCATCTTTGATTCCGCTCTTTGCAATGATCTCGTTGACTTGTTTCGTAATATTGATGTAAGTAGGCGTGCCGCCTTTGGACATCAGACCCTCGATTTGTTCCTTATATACAGCCATATTATCCCCCTTATATGATTTAATACTTTAAGTCCTCCGGAAGTTCTCCGGTATCCTGACCATAATACTTGAATACTCTTACCGCTCTGTCGATCTGTTCCTGTGTGAACATCGGCATGTTCTTATCGAGGCAGTAGCCGATAAATATCGTCTTGGCCGCTTCTTCCAGATAGACAACGGAATATAGCGCCTGCTTCAAGGAGTTGCCTACTCCGATGACGCCATGATGCTTCAGAACGACAGCCAGGGAATCTCCGAGATTCTCTACCGCTTCGATACCCATCTGCATGCTGGCGGCAGAAGAATACGGAGCCACCTTTACCGGACCCTGCGTCGCATTTGCCAGAGTCGTCAGATTGCATGGAATCTCATCCATGACCAGACCCAGCCCGGTCGCATACGGCTGATGCGTATGGATCACACAGTTGATATCCGGTCTGTGCTTGAAAATATATAGTAAAGCCAGTGTATCGACAGAGGCTTTTCTTTCGCCTTCAATAATATTACCTTCCAAATCAACTACCAGCATATCTTCGGGAACCATATCTTCATAGATCATGCCGCTAGGTGTAACGATCACTTCGCCGCTAGGCATACGCAATGAAACGTTTCCTCCGCTCAAAGCGATCAGACCATATTTATCCATTCTTAAACAAGCTTTAAGAACATCTGCTTTTTCTTTCTCAAACATAACTCGTCTTCCCTATTCTTCCTGATTTCTGTTTAGGTTTTCTGTTTCTTTTTCCGCTTCCTTCTGTGCCTTTTTCGCCTGACGTTCTTTGAATTCTTCCTCATTCGTACGACGGGCGATCGCTTTGACACTATCCGGATGAATCTCATATTCTTTATCTCTCAGAAACATATATAATTCATCGGTATCGTTGAAATACATGCAGTTGATCCAGTATCTGCCTTTATTCATATCCGCCTTGTTGATCCTTAAGAAGATCTTCCTGGCAGTCACGAATTCTTTTACCCGGAAACTGTAGATCTCTTTCCACAAGTAAGTATGTTCCTTGCCGCAGCCCCTGAATGTGATGGCACGATCATCTATAACGATCTCCTGCGGATTGGCAAGCGATACATAAGTCTCCCAATAGGTATAAAGGCAGACGACCATGACCGGGATCAATAAGAAATTCATGCCTTTGAATAAGAAATAATACAAGGCTGCCAATCC
>JAFZQL010000115.1 GCA_017620435.1 Erysipelotrichaceae bacterium | reverse complement strand
TTCTAGACGTTATCAGGATGTCGTAGTTATCCTCAGGCAGAATATTGATATCGTAAGGATGTTCCTCACAGATACCTGTGATACTGATCGGGTCTCGATACTCTTTCATTCCGGAACCGAAAGCAGTCAGCATAAATACAAAGGTATAGGAGTCGTTGATTATGCCGTGTGCTCTCATATATGCGTTGGGAACGATTACTTTTCCGTCTTCATAATAATAAACCGGACCTTCATAAGTGTTTGAACATCTGATCCAGGCTCCGGTAGGATTGACAAAAACGATAACACCTTTTTGCTGGTCTTCCGGATAGTCTTCCGGTTCACATAACGCCATCAGCCAATCGGTATCCTCATGAATGATGATCAGATCGCCTGAAGAATTCAAAAAGACCGTCAATCCGTCGTTTTCATCACCTTCACTATTTAAGATTGATGTTTCGTCCTGCTTTATGCTTTCTGTTGAAACTTCAGTCTCTTCATAAATCCCGGTATCGTTCTGGTCATCCGTTTCTGTCTCCCCATCGGATTCCTGTTTTGAAAAATCAGCAGTCGCTTTGTTTGTTTCATCCACCGCTTCTTCACCTGTAATTTCTGAAGATTCTTCTTCCGGTACCTCTGTTTCGCTGACCGTTATATTCTCAACTTCTTCTGCATAAATCCGGTTATCGGCTGCAACAGCCGTAGTGATTAGAAGTAGAATTGATAAAAAAACGTTCAATAAACGTTTCATATGACCATGTACCTCCTATATTATGAATAATTGCCTTTGTTTCTTAAATGACATTTCCCGATTTCATTATATCAGAGCGTTTCCTCTTTCAGAAACAGATGAATCTCTTCAGCTGTAATTCCCGCAAGATTCAGTCTTTTTAAAAGAGTCTTGGCATTGCACTTCCCCAGATGAAAATGTCCGGAAACGAGCTGTCTTAAGGAAGCGGAATCCTTCCCCCCGTTTAGACCAAGAGAATAGAATTCCTCCTTGCTGATAGATTTCTTCATATCTGTATATGTCAGCAGATGATCCAACGCTTCTTCCAGCACTTCCCTGGAAGCATGTTCGATCCCGACCTTCTTTCTGGTCCTGGCGTCTTCCTTCATGACAAAGGCGTTCTTCAGACCGGGGATCTCTTCGTTCAGTTTCTTTCTGATCTTCTCTCCCGGGGTATCCGGATCCAGAAACAGGATAATCCCTCTCTGGACATTGATCTCTCTGATAAGTTCAACCGTTTCTTTATTCAAAGACATGCCGTGTGTCTCTATCGTTTCCACATCAAAAAAAGACTGCAATCTTCGGGTATCGTTTTTTCCTTCTACGACGATCACTTCTTTTATCATAAACCGATAAAGTCTTCTTCCGAAGTCAGTTTCCTGTTGTCGTATTTATCCTCGACGATACTGACGGGATATCCCAGCGATTCCACAAGGGATGCCTCATCGGTGAAGGAAATGTCTTTACACTTCTCGTAACACTCTTTAATCAGTTCTGTCCTGAATCCCTGCGGTGTCGAGGCCAGAAAGACTGTATTTCTGTCTATGGTTTTTACGATCTTATCTCCATCAATGATCTTGACGGTATCAGTCGCTTTCTTTCCCGGTATGGCAGCGCCAGTCTCAAAGACTTTCTGCTTCAGCAGTTCCAGAGTTTCCTGATGCAGGAAGGGCCTGGCCGCATCGTGAATCAGCACATAATCTTCTGCCACCTGTTCCAGTCCGTTCCTGACGGAATCGCTTCTTTCTTCTCCTCCCTCAACTACAGTCGTTTTTTTGTTTTTCTTTACTGCAGACATGCAGTCCCTGCCGGTAACGATAATGATCCTGCGACATTCATCATCTTCGTTGAAAAGAGAAGCAGAGTGTTCTAAAACCGTCCTTCCGTCTTTCATCTGATAGAAGGCCTTGTTATATCCCAGATTGGCTCTGATGCCCTTGCCTGAGGCAACAATGATCACGTCATAGTTCATAAGTATTCTTCCGTTTCTATATGATTGGTTCTGTTATATAGCTGAGATCCAGGCCTTCCAGTTCCCTGTAGGCATCCTCGACGGATTCCAGATCCAGCAGATCCTCGGGAGCGTGCGCATCGATGCCGCAGATGACCCTGATCGGATACTGCGCCAGGATCTCCCAGAACTCTCTGCTAGGATAATAGCAGTGTCTTCCTTCGATAGGACGGCGTTTTCCTTTCTGTATCCCTCGTACATTCATTTCGACAGGGATGTTTATTTCAGCACACTTCTTTCCGATCATATGTGCGATACTTTCACAGGCTTTGGTAAATTCCGGCTGTCTGCTCATGATGACATCCGGATGGCAAAGACAGTCGAACAGACCCGTATCCAGTCCTTCGCAGATGCTGGTGCCGTAAAGCAGGATCTCTTCTTCACTGTTGAATTTAAAGTAATCGATTGCCGTGTTCATCGGATCGGAAAAATGCTGTCCCAGCATCAGATATTCCACTTTGTTTTTCAGTTCGACCTTTTCTTCATGACAGTAGGAATAATACTCCGTTTCCAGTCCGACATGGATCTCGATCTGATCCTTGTACTTCTCTTTTAACGACTCGATACTGCCGATATATTCATCCAGCTGATCCCATTCCATGAAGCATCTTCTGTTGGAATAATTCCTGTATGGTGCATGATCAGAAAAACCAAGTATCTGATAACCGGCCTTTATCGCACATTGTACATATTCTTCATCCGTTCCTGTCGCATGGCCGCATCTGGCGGTATGCGTGTGGTAATTGAATCTCATATCTGCTCCGTTCATTCTTTTACAATATCTTTCACATCGGCATGGAGATAATCCAGGATGTCCTTTGTTTTCAGTTTTAGACCCAGACCCATCGCTCCGGCGGAGATCTCGATCTCTTCGTGGTTCAGCACCTCGTCATCGAAGACGATCCCCTTGTTTTTCTTGACTCCCACAGGGGATACGCTGCCTCTTTCATAACCGACCAGCTTCAGAAGATCCTTGACGTGGATCATCTCCAGATTCTTGACACCCAGAGCTTTCGCACATTTCTTGAAGTCGATCTCATCGGCTACCGATATGGCTGCAAGATATACATCGTGTTCATGGATCAGGCCAAGGGTCTTGTAGCAGCACCTGTAGTCCAGACCGAGAAGATCGGAAACAGCTTCACCGGAAAAACGGTCTTTGTCGATGGCGTATTCCAAAACCTCGTAAGGGATCTTTTCTCTGTCCAGCATCCGCATGGCATTCGTCTTGTTCATTTCAGCACCTGCATGTACAGTTTCTGTAAGTCGTTAGGCAGTTCACAGTCGATGGACAGCGTATCTTCCTTCAATGGATGGTACATTTCGATGTTCCCGGCAAACAGTCCCATCCGGATGCATAAGTCGGAGCTTTTTCCATACAAAGGATCATTCAGGATCGGATAGGAGATGGAAGAAAGGTGCAGACGGATCTGATGGGTCCTTCCCGTTTCCAGAGAACAGTAAAGAACGCTGTAGTTCTTCGACTTGTTGCAGCCAAGCGATCTGACCTTGGTCAGGGCGTTCTGGCCGTTCCTGTAGATGACTTTCTTGTTGGCGTTATGACGGTCATTGCCGATCGGCTTGTCGATCGTCATCGTCTTTCCTGCCTCCATGATGCCGTGCACGAATGCCAGGTAGTTCCTGCGGATCTGTTTCTCGGCAAGCAGTTTATCCAGCAGCGGCTGAAAGACCTCGGACTTGGAATAGATTACGAGTCCGCTGGTTTCCTTATCCAGACGGTGGATCGGAAGCGGATCGATGTAATTCCTGTCGCTGTAATAGGACTGCATGATCCCTGTCAGTGTCGCTTCCCCGCTGCCGTCGGAGTGCACCAGCAGGTCTTTTGGCTTGTTTACGATTGCCATGATCTCATCTTCATAGACGATATCCGGACTTAATGCGGTCTTCTCAAAAGAACACTCCTTCGGATAGATGCAGATGCTCAGACGCAGACCGGCGATATCGTCTTCCCGCTTTACCGGATTGCCATCGAGAAGGATATGCTTGTTCTGGATCAGAAGATGCTGTATCTTTCTGGAAGGAATATAGCTGTCAAAAAACTCCTGTATCGTCTTTACGAACAGGGAATCCGTTTCAATATGCAGCCATCTCCCTTCCAGCGTATATTTCATACATCACCATTATAACAAAGTCTACATGTTATAATGAGGGCATGATCACACAAATCTATTCCATTCAGACGGTTGAAGAAGCGCTTGACTGCGTCGAAGCGGGAGCGGACTATATCGGCCTGGCGATCGATACCGGTGCAGGTCTTCCCAATCAGGTATCCGTGGAGCAGGCAAAGCTCATTTTCGATGCGATCGGAAACCGGGCAAAGAAGGTCCTGATCGTTGTCACCGATAGCGATGAACCGATCTATGAACCTCTGGTCTATCTGAAACCCGATGTGATCCACCTGTGCGGCTACGACTTCAAGGCAACGGAAGACTTCGTAAAGAAAGTCAAGGAACTCGTGCCGGGTATCGAAGTCCTGCAGGCAATTGGCGTGGAAGATGAATCATCCATCGAAGAAGCAGTATACTACTCGACTTTCTGCGATACGCTGATCCTGGATTCTGTCGACCGCAACATCAACGGCATCGGCGCAGCCGGTTTCACCAACGACTGGGATATCGATGCGGAAATCGTCAGGCTTGCCAGATGCAAGGTCATCCTGGCGGGAGGCCTGTCTCCCGACAATGTCGAAGAAGCGATCCTGAAAGTCAGACCGTGGGGCGTGGATTCTTTTACGAAAACCAGCGATGTATTCCCTGACGGAACAAGCCGCAAGAATAAAGAAAAAGTCAAGGCATTCATACAGAATGCCGGAAAGGCGTTTGCGAAGATCAATGGCTAGAGTCCTGTGTCTTGGCGACAGCTGTGCCGATATCATGATCCCATACGGAGATCTTCTGAAAGGAAAGGACGTTTCCGTTTCTTTTCAATGCGGCGGAGCCTGTGCCAATTCTGCGGCAGCCCTGGGAAAACTGAAAGTAGATGTTGCTTTTGCGGGAAAAGCCGGAAGAGATCTCTACGGTCTAAGCATGAAGAAGGAATTGGAAGAGTACGGTGTCTATACGGAATACTTCCTGATCGATGAGAATCTTGTTTCTACCCAGATCCTGGTCGTACTCAACGAAGACAACGAACGTTTTCCTTTCCTGATGCCGAAAGATAACCCTTCCTATCTGCAGATCTATCCGGAAGAGCTCGACAATATCGATCTTACCGGTACGGATTACATATTGACCAACGGAATGATGCTGTTTCAGCAGCCTGCCGCAAAAAGCATCTGTGACTTTCTGAACAGGGCGCACCAGAAGAACATCAGGATACTTCTGGATATCAACTACCGCGTTGAGACCCTGCATCAGGACAACACCTATCTGCTGAAAGCCGTTCAGCTCAGCGATTATCTGTTGGGTTCCATTGAAGACGACTTCCTTCCTTTGACAGGAAAGAAAGAAATCAAGGAAGCAGCCGAATCATTCACTACATCCGGTAAAGTCGTCATCGCCCGGAACAGCGAAGGTTCAACCATATACACGGCTGACGAAGAATTATTCTGTCCAAGTTACGAAGTCCCTGTAGCCGATACTCTGGGAGCGGGAGATGCCTTCAATGCCGGATTCATCTACGGACTGGCAAAGGGGAAAGACCTTGAAACCTGCAACCGTTACGGATGCGCTGCAGCCGCCATCTGTATTTCCGGAAGAGGAGCCAGGCACACTCCCAACGAAGAAGAACTGCTCAGCTTCATCTCAAATCATTAAAAAAGAAGGATTAATATCCTTCTTTTAAAATGCTTTTATTAGTTCGGTTAAACTGCCTGTGTCTTCAAAGAATCGGCGATGATTCCAAACAAGGAGTTCGCAATTGCCGTTCCCTCTTTATACAGGGCTTCCGCTTCCTTTTCCATCTCTGCCACAAACGCCTGATCCTGAATACTGC
>JAFZQL010000114.1 GCA_017620435.1 Erysipelotrichaceae bacterium | reverse complement strand
TACATGGATCATCTCTGGGATCTGGATCTGAACGATCCGAAACAGAAAGACTTCTATAAAACCGTGGAAGACTGTTACGAAGAGATCTCTTCCATCCCGTATTTCTTTTCCTGGATCAACGAGCTTAAAGAAGCAAACGAAAATAAGATAGTGCTATAATTGGGGTATGAATATCGATATCGAGAAACTGAAGGAGATCAGAGAGGAACTGGATCAGCTGGCGGAAAGCGATGTGCTTTTTGTCACGGAAAACAATACCGAGAAGTATGCGATCATCCCGATCGAGCTCTACGATGCCGTAGAAGACATGTTTTCGGCACTGAATGATCCGGGTTTTGTTCCGCAGGTCAAAATCGCCGGGAATCAGGATATTGAACTCAGTTATGATGAATATGAACGGATCAAGGAACAGATCCTGGAAGCGGTGGAAAAGACGCTGATGCCCAAACCGGAGAAGCTGAACTGATGAAGGGTTATTTTATTACGTTTGAAGGACCGGACGGTTCCGGAAAGACGACGGTCGCCACGGCTGTCTGCGAAGAACTGAAGAAACGGGGATACGAAGTCATTCATACCAGAGAACCGGGAGGTATCGGGATCTCGGAAAAGATCAGGAATATCATCCTGGATCCGGAGAATACGATGATGGATGCCAAGACGGAAGCGCTTCTGTATGCGGCTTCCCGCCGTCAGCACCTCGTCGAGAAGGTCTTTCCTGCCATCAGGGAAGGCAAGATCGTGATCTGTGAACGTTTTCTGGATTCTTCTCTGGCGTATCAGGGATATGGACGTCAGCTGGGATTCGATGAAGTGCTGGAGATCAATCTTTTTGCGATCGACAGGACCTATCCGGATCTGACCGTATACCTGGATGTAGATGAACAGGTCGGTCTGGATAGACTCTCGGACAGAAGCTTTAAAGACCGTCTGGATCAGGAATCGATCGATTTTCATCACCGTGTAGCGGAAGGATATCAGGAAGTATTACGCAGGTTTAAAGACCGTATCAGGATCGTAGATGCATCCAGAGGAAAGGAAGAAGTGATCGAAGATTCTCTGAATCTGATCCTGGGTCTGATCAATGGTTAAAGAAGAACTGCTGGAAAAGGAACCTATCGCCTATCGCAGTCTCTATCATGCATTAAAGAACCGGAAAGTAGCGCACAGCTATCTTTTTTCTGGCGAGTATTCTCCTTTGAAGATCGATGCGGCCTATCTGCTGGCCCAGTCCATCATTGAAGGAAAAGACGATTTCGCCTGTGAGGAATGCGATACCTGCAGAAGGATCAGAAGAAATCAGTATTTCGATGTGATCTATGTGGACGGCTATGAAAAGACCATCAAGAAAGACGACATCGAAGTGATCCTGGATGAATTCTCCCGGACTTCACTGGAAGTTTCCGGGAAGAAGGTATACATCCTCGCCAACATCAACAACGCTTCCATTAAGGTGCTGAACATGATCCTGAAGTTCATGGAGGAACCGGGTAACAGCGATACCTACGGCATCTTTATCAGCGACAGAAAAGAGGATCTGCTTCCGACCATCGTATCGCGCTGTCAGGATATCCCGTTTCTGACCAGGGATTTCTCGTTCCTGATCGGACAGTACGAGAATGCCGGATTTGAAAGTACGGATGCCTATCTGCTCGCCAACATCCTGCATCGCTACGACAGTGAAATGGATCTGAACGATCCCTATTATCTGACGGCCAGGGAATACGTCTGTAAGACGATCGATACGCTAAACAACAGGAAGTATCTGCCGATCCTGTTCTCTCAGGAGTTTTACCGCGTCTTCAAGGACCGCGAAGAATTCCGCAGATGTGTCGACTTCTATCTGGCGATCATGATCCGGATGATCAACGATGCCTTGGAGAACAGAAGAAGCGGCGACAGCGAATACAACCGTTATCTGGATCTGATCAGGGATAACGATCCCGGCAGACTGCTGCAGATCTTTACGGAAGCAAGCGACAGGACGCTTTTGAACGTGGATAGGAAGCTCCTGTTTGACGCGATAAGCTATGAGATAATATCATATATCTGAAGGTGAATTATGGAAGAAAAGATGAAATATGTTTCGGTACGTTTCGAAACAACAAATAAGACATATACATTCTCTACGACCGACGGATCGATCAAGGAAGGCGATGCGGTAGTTGTAGAGACGCAAAGAGGCATTGAATACGCCACGGTAGTGACGGAACCTTTTGAGAAGCCGAATGTTTCCATGGAGATCAAGCCGATCATCCGCAAGGCGACAAAGGAAGACCTCAGACAGTTTGAACGGAACAAGGCAGATGCAGTGGAAGCCAGAAAGATCTGTCAGGAAGAATCGGACAGACTGGAGCTGCTGATGAATGTCATTTCGGCAGAATACACTTTAGACCGTGCGAAGATCACGTTTATCTATCTGGCGGATGACAGAGTCGATTTCCGTGAACTGCTGAAGGTCCTGGCATCGATATTCCACTGCCGTATCGATCTAAGACAGATCGGAACCAGAGACAAGGCCAAGATGGTTTCCGGTGTGGGCGTATGCGGCAGAGAACTGTGCTGTGCGAGATTTATCGGTGATTTTGACCGCATCTCCATCAACATGGCCAAGAACCAGCTGCTGGCGCTGAACATCCAGAAACTTTCCGGACAGTGCGGCAACCTGATGTGCTGTCTGCGTTTCGAGGACGATGCCTACAAGGAACTGAGAAAGGATCTGCCGAAACTCAATTCCCAGGTCGAATACGAAGGAGAACGTTACCGTGTGACCTCCATGAACGTCATTACGAAGAACTGCAAGCTGGAGAATCCGGATCATGCGATCTATATCTCGCTGGAAGACCTGGTCAAAAAAGGCAAATACAACAGAAAAACCGTGAAAAACGAAAGTGAGGAAGAAAGTGTCGCTGAATAAGAAAGCTACACTTTTTCTTGTAGCCACACCGATCGGGAATCTGTCCGAGGTGTCTGAAAGGACGCTGAGTGTTTTGCGTGATGTTGCGGTGATCGCCTGCGAAGATACGCGGAATTCCATAAAGCTGCTGACGCATTTCGACATTCATACCCGGATGATCACGTATCACAATTTCAATGAAAAAGAATCCACCAGAGGGATCCTGAAGTTCCTGGAAGAAGGAAAAGATGTCGCTCTGATCTCCGATGCCGGCTATCCTTTGATTTCGGATCCAGGCTATGAACTGGTCAATGAAGTGATCAGGGAAGGATATGATATCGTTACGGTATCCGGACCGAATGCGGCACTCAATGCGCTGGTGGCATCAGGACTCAAGACCATCCATTATCTGTTCTACGGTTTCCTGAACGCGAAACAGTCTCAGGCCAGAAAAGAACTCGAGGAACTCAAGGATTTCCCATATACCCTGATCTTCTACGAAGCGCCGCACCGCATTGAGAAAACGCTGAAACTCGCCCTGGAAGTGCTGGGAGACCGCAAGGCCTGTCTGGCCAGAGAACTGACCAAGATGCATGAAGAATACCATCGGGGTACCTTGCGTGAACTGTGTGAACTTAGAAATCTTAAGGGAGAAATGGTCCTTCTGATCGAAGGAAAAGAAAAGAAAGCGGAAGAGATCGATCATGATGAACTGATGGAAGAGATCGACCGTCTGGTAAATGATGGAACAAGAACCAGGGAAGCCGTCAGCGAGATCGCCGAAAGATATGGGATCTCCAAGAACGGCCTGTACAACGACTATCTGAAAAGAAAGAAGGAACTGTAGATGAACGCACAGATCAGAAGAATACAGGAGATGGAAGAACTGCTAAACGAGAGCCGCAAGGTTCTGGATGCCTGTGACGAGGCTTTCGCAGATTTCAAGTCCGTGCAGGAAAAGATCGAGAAGCTGGAAGCCTACTATACGAGTAAGAAATGGATGAAAGACTATGAAGACTATGAAGCGGGGAAGATCCCGGAGGACATTCCCTGCGGCGTATTGTCGGAAGATGCCGTTTATGATCTGCTTACGGAAAACCGCGAGCTGATCCTGGAAATGCTGGATCTGGCAAAGGAACGTATCCGTTAAGCGATGAAGAAGATTCTTGCGATAATCGGAAGCATCTGTCTGATCTACGGGATCATTGTACTGATGATTATCGGTTTTGGGAATGTCTTTAGCTGGTTCTTTACGGCTCTAGGCTTTTTTTTATTTCTACTGTCATTTTTGTACAGAAAGCTTTCCAGAAATGGAAGAACAGTTCTGATCGGGATTCTGACGATAGGGTTTCTGCTGTTCGCATCTCTGGAAGCAGGGATCATCTGCTTTGGCCACAAACGGCCTGAAGCAGGTGCGGACTACTTGATCCTGCTTGGTTCCGGCGTCAGCGAGAAAGGCGTATCCATCGATTTTAAGGCCCGCATTGAAGCAGCTGCAAGTTATCTGAAAGAGAATACCGGAACAGATGTCATTGCGACCGGAGCACAAGGAAACAACGAACCGGTTTCGGAAGCTTCGGCTGCCAGGGAGTATCTGATCGATCTAGGCATTGAAGAAGAACGGATCCTGCTGGAAGACCAGAGCTATTCGACCCTGCAGAATCTGCAGAATGCCAAACAGATGATAGAGGAACAGGGACAAAGTCCGGAAGACTGCAGTATCGTAATCGTTTCTTCTTCCTTCCATCTATATCGGGCAGGATATATTGCCAGACAGATCGGTTTTACAAAGGTCTCCTGTCTGGGCAGCCATGGCTTAAGGATCCTGGATCCGCAGTACTATACAAGAGAATTCTTCGGTTTGGTTAAGGAATGGCTCTATTTCAGAAATAAATAAAAAGCAGCACAGGCTGCCTTTGTTTTTTATGGTGCACCAGGTGAGACTTGAACTCGCATGGGATTGCCCACACGCCCCTCAAACGTGCGCGTCTACCTATTCCGCCACTGGTGCATAAATCTATTATATTCTATTTTCCTCAAAGATGAACAAAAAAGCGATAAAATATTATTGAAGAACAGGAGATCAGAAAATGAGTTCATTTAAAGATTTACGTATCGTTGATAATTTCTATCAGACATCGGCGTTTTTTCCTATGCCTACCGTATGTATCAGCACGGTCAATCCCGATGGCAGTCTGAATATCGGTTCCTATTCGCTGGTATTCCCTTACTACATTGCCGGAAAGGACCGCTATGCGATGCTGCTGGAATGCCGGAATACGTCCAATACCTGTCAGAATCTGTTAAGAACACACAAATGTGCCATCAACTTCATTCCGGACGACAGGAAGTCGTTCAAGGAAGCGGTCAGGTTGGGCTTCCCGGGACCAAGCGAAGAGAAGATGAAAGAACCGCTGAAGTTCACGATGGAAGACGGACAGGCCGATCCTGCCGACAAAAACAGACCGCAGGTCATCGCCGAAGCTTTCCAGGTTTTTGAATGTACCTGGAATTCCGATCTGGAAGATGCCGGAAAGTTCAAGGTAGAAGACATCGATGACGGACATCCTGGTCCATACAACGATTTCAACGGGATCACTTCCAAGTACGGTGCGCACTTTATTCTGAATATCGACAAGATCCTGATGAAGGAACGCTACTACGATGCGATCGTCAACGGGGTGAAGAAAGACAGCTTCCCTCCGGTTCCGGTCGACTACGGATACCGCGATTCTACCTATTTCTGGTATACGCAGTTCCCGCGTTTCAAAAAGCCGATCGCCGAACCGATCCCTGCACC
>JAFZQL010000113.1 GCA_017620435.1 Erysipelotrichaceae bacterium | reverse complement strand
GTCTGCCGACAAACGGATCGGTCATGACCTTGAAGGCCAGAGCGGCAAACGGTTCCTCGTCGCTGGCATGTCTGATCGCTTCTTCACCGAAGCGGTTCACTCCTTTGATCGAAGAAACATCCAGCGGGGAAGGGAGGTATTCAACTACCGCATCCAGCAGCAGCTGTATTCCCTTGTTCTTGTATGCAGATCCGCACAGTACCGGAAAGAATTCCGCCGAGATGACCGCTTTTCTGATGGCCTGCTTGATCAGGCTGACTTCCGGTTCGTCTCCGTTAAGGAAGGCTTCCATCAGTTCATCATCATAGTCGCAGAGTTTCTCAATCAGTTCACTTCTCAGTACTTCCGCTTCATCCGCATACTGATCTTCGATATCCATCTCTTTAATGTCAGTCCCCTGATCATTCGGATAGATATACTGTCTTTTTTCAACCAGATCGATGATTCCGCGGAAGGTATTCTCAGCACCGATCGGCATCTGTATCGCAGCGGCATTGGCAGCGAGTTTGTCTCCGATCGATCTGACAGACATCATGAAGTCTGCACCGGTCGCATCCATCTTATTCGCAAATACGATCCTAGGAACTCCATAGGTCGACGCCTGTCTCCATACTGTTTCCGTCTGCGGTTCAACACCTGCCTTGGCATCCAGCACCGTTACGGCACCATCCAGAACTCTCAATGATCTCTCTACTTCTACCGTGAAGTCGACATGACCCGGAGTATCGATGATGTTGATCCTGGTTGCCGGAAGCTGAGACTTGGATCCGTGCCAGAAGGTAGTCGTAGCAGCCGAAGTGATCGTAATGCCTCTCTCCTGTTCCTGCTCCATCCAGTCCATCTGGGCCGCACCGTCGTGTGTTTCACCGATCTTGTGTGTTTTACCGGTAAAGAAAAGGAATCTCTCAGTACAGGTCGTCTTACCTGCATCGATATGCGCCATGATGCCAATATTTCTAGTATTCTCTAAACTATATTGACGTGCCATAACGTATTTCCTCCTTTCTTATTACCAGCGGTAATGCGCAAATGCTTTGTTGGCTTCTGCCATCTTGTGCGTATCGTCTTTCTTCTTGACAGACTGTCCTACGCCGTTAGAAGCGTCAATGATTTCGGCAGCAAGTCTCTGTTCCATCGTTTTCTCTGATCTTAATCTGGAATAGTTAACGATCCATCTTAAGCCTAACGTGAGTCTTCTCTCATCAGATACTTCGACAGGAACCTGATAGTTCGCACCGCCGACTCTTCTTAATTTCAGTTCCAGTTCAGGCATGACGTTGTCCAGTGCTTTTTCAAACACTTCCATCGGCTGCTGACCTGTTTTCTTTTCTACGATATCGAATGCATTGTAGAGAATGTTCTGTGCAACACCTTTTTTACCATCTAACATGATCTTGTTGATTAAACGTGTCACAAGCTTTGAATTGTAGATCGGATCTACTAATACATCTCGTTTCGCAATATGTCCTTTTCTTGGCATTTTTAATCTCCTTTCATGTTTTACTTAGGTTTCTTTGCACCGTACAGGGAACGTCCCTGCATTCTGTTTTCAACACCGGCACAGTCCAGCGTACCTCTGATGATGTGATAACGCACACCAGGGAGGTCCTTAACACGTCCGCCACGGATCATGACAACAGAGTGTTCCTGCAGGTTGTGTCCGATACCAGGAATGTAAGCTGTAACTTCCATACCGTTTGACAGACGAACACGGGCGTACTTTCTTAAAGCTGAGTTTGGCTTCTTCGGGGTCATCGTACCGACACGGGTACAAACGCCTCTTTTCTGTGGAGAAGACAAATTGATAGGACGGTTCTTCAATGAGTTGTAACCTCTGTTAAGAGCCGGAGCCTTTGACTTGAAAGTTCTCGCAGTTCTGCCTTTTCTAACTAACTGATTAATTGTTGGCATCCATATTCTCCTTTCTTTTTTATCATGCACACTTTTACAGGTGTGCCAAACTACTGACTTATATATAGATCCTTACGGATCTGATCAGCTTTATTATCTTATCAAAACAAAATCCCAAAATCAAGCGAAAAATGCACATTTTCAGCACTTTTTTCAATTTCACGGACTCAGTCGTGCCATAATACGATTTTACCCGATTCTGCTGTCTGTGTCATCTCTTTGTTTTATAATAAAAGCAGAAGAAAAGGAACACATCATATGAAACAGCACGAAATCACAGAAAGACATCCTTTGCTGGATGAAAAAGGACATCTGATTGAAACAGGTTATGCCAAAAGCCTGATCCTGGACTACGACCGGAAGATGATCAAGGCCCCTGCACTTCGTATCAAGGAATGGGACTACTATCTGATTTACAACAAGGATTTTGCGGTGGCTCTGACGATCGACGACAACTCCTACATGGCTCTGGATTCGATCTCACTGATCGATTTCAGGATCCCGTGGGAACACACCAATTCGCCGATGAAGTTCATGACACTGGGAAACCGGAACTTCCCGTCTTCTTCCGTGGAAGGTGATGTGAAAGGGGAAGGAAAGGGATACAGGATCGAATTCCTGAATCAGGGAGACAAGAGGGTCCTGAACTTTCATATGGAGAATTTCATGGATGGCAAGGCGATTGACGGATCGATCACGCTGCATTGTGAACCTGCCGAATCCATGGTGATCGTAACGCCGTACAAGGAAAGCAAGGTCCATTTCTACTACAACCAGAAGATCAACTGCATACCTGCGGAAGGAAAAGTCAGTTTCGATGGAAAGGACTATGTCTTTGAGAAAGATAACAGCTTCGGTACTCTGGACTGGGGCAGAGGCGTCTGGACCTACAAGAACACCTGGTACTGGGGCTCCGCGTCAGGAAAGGTTGACGGTCATCTTTTCGGTTTCAATATCGGCTACGGCTTCGGAGATACTTCCGCTGCCAGCGAAAACATGCTGTTCTACAACAACAGGGCTCATAAGCTTTCCCAGATTACGTTCAATATTCCGATGAAAGACGGTAAGGAGGATTATCTTTCCGACTGGACCTTCACATCCGATGACGGACGTTTCGAGATGAACTTCAAGCCTGTCCTGGACAGGGCTTCCAATACGGATTTTGTCATTCTCGGTTCCGACCAGCATCAGGTTTTCGGAAGATTTACCGGGACCTGTATTCTGGATGACGGTACGAAGATAAAGATAAAGGATTTCATGGGATTTGCCGAAAAAGTAAGCAATAAATGGTAGAGTGCTAAAGAAGTGACAAATTAGCACTCAGATATTGACAGTGCTAATACATAGCGCTATAACAAGGGTGTAAGAAGAATCAGAGAAGGTTCGCATAGAATCCAAACCCTCCATTCCCCTTACTTAAACATAGTTCGTTTTATGAACAATGATTAATGTAAAGGAGGTAAATGACTATGTTAGCACCTAAAGTATTCAGAAGAAACAATTTGTTTGACGACTGGTTTGACGGTTTCGATCTGATGGACCGTGAGATGAACCAGCTTAACCGCAGACTCTATGGAAAGCATGCCGATCGTGAAATGCTGACCGACATCAAGGAGCATGAGGATCACTATGATGTAGAGATCGATCTTCCGGGCTTCAAGAAGGAAGATATCAATGTCGAACTCAACGACGGTTATCTGACCATCTCTGCCAGCAAGAATCACGAGAATGATGAAAAGAGCAGGGCCGGAAAGATCATCCGTCAGGAGAGATATTCCGGAATGATGTCAAGATCCTTCTATGTCGGCGATGAGATCACAGCTGATGAGATTCATGGCAAATATGAAGGCGGCGTCCTGACACTGAGCGTCCCTAAGAAAGAATCTGCGCAGGTCGAACACAGTAATCACATTATGATCGAATAAAAAAAGAGCGGTTAACCGCTCTTTTTTAGTTAGTCAGCCAGCGATCCGAACGGATCCCACGGATCCAGAACGACCGGTTTCTTCTTCGCTGCAGCCAGCTGTTTCTTGTTCAGATACTTCCTGTTGACGACTGCCTCATAGACATATCTGTCGAACCAGGTATCGGAACAGATGAAGTAGCCCTTGTTGGCGACTTTATCGCCCCAGGAGTTTTCGATCTTCCATCTGGTCGGACTGTTCTTGACCAGATTCACCCCGGTCAGGACCATCGCATGGTTCATTGCCGACTGTCTGGAATCCAGCATGTCGGCCTTGCTCATAACCAGATGCATATCAAAGGTATGCTCGTAGTCGTAGGCCTGATCATCCCAGAGACCTGTCTTTCTATCTCCGTCCTTGCCGCAGTCGCAGCCGAACCAGACGATCTCCCCGTCTTTCAGCTGTTTCAGGATCAGATCCTTGAATTCCTTCATCGGCAGATTCAGGAAGAAGACCTTGTTCTGTGTCCCGGCGACATTGCCCAGATACTTGACCGTGTAGGTCTGATAGAACGGCTTATCTTCCGTAGGCCCGTTGATGATGCCGATATAATCGTCAAGATCGACTTTAAGATAATCACGATAGAGCTGCAGCGGTGTTACGTTGTGATGAGCATGATACTTGTCCTTCTGGTCGTAGTATTCGAACGTAAAGGATTTCGGCGGAATACCGAAACAGTCGCAAAGCAGGCCGTAGCACTCGCTCAGGCACTGCTTCTTTTCTTCAATGATTTCATCTTTATCTACAATTTTACGGATATCGGCCGCGAACTTTCTCAGTCTGGTATTGATGATCCCGTTCATCGGCCAGGTATGTGACGACTGGTAAGTCTCCGGCATTGCGCTCTTCGGACAGATGCCGTACTTCTTTACCAGTGCGACCATCATGTCCCACTGACCGCCGTCGCCGATCGCCGTCTGCAGCAGATAGCGCATCGTTTCATCGTTCATCGGGGTATCGGCTTCCGCGATCATACATTCCAGGAAGTAGTTGATCTTTTCCAGCTTGTCGTAGAAGGCGATATAGTTCTGAGAAAGCTCGAACTGGTCCTTGATCTTGTATTTCTTCGCCAGCATTTCTCTTAAGATGGTCATGGAAGAGAATATCCAGCATCTTCCTGAATGCATCTGGTCGGTTACCGGCATCGTCTTGATATCAATCGAGAAGAGATTCGGATTCTCGGCCGTTGCTTCCAGTTTCTTGGAAATGAGCGACAGATCGTTTTCGGTCAGGGCATTCCTGATCACTCTGGCTTTTTCGTTCTTCAGATACTGATCAGACATTTCTTTCAGCATCTTTTCTGATATTCCGTTTAACTTGCTCATAGGCATTCCTCTTTTCTTATCAATACTATATCACCATCCCTTTCGGATGAAAAACATATCAATTATCCCCATAGATAAAGGTATAATTTTAATATGGAAGAAAAACTCTTTAAACTGGTATCCGAATATCAGCCGACAGGGGACCAGCCGGAAGCGATCGAGGCTCTGGTCGAAGGTCTCAACGAAGGAAAGCATGAACAGGTCCTTTTGGGTGCCACCGGTACAGGCAAGACGTTTACGATCGCCAACGTGATCCAGAAGGTGAATAAACCGACTCTGGTCTTTGCCCATAACAAGACTCTGGCAGGGCAGCTCTATTCCGAATTCAAAGCGCTGTTCCCGGAGAATGCCGTGGAGTATTTCATTTCCAACTTCGACTTCTATCAGCCTGAAGCCTACATGCCGAAGACCGATACCTATATCGAAAAGAATGCCGTGACCAACGATGAGATCGACATGCTGAGGATGTCCGCATACAACTCTCTGCTGGAAAGAAGAGATGTCATCGTGGTAGCTTCTGTCGCCTGCATCTATGCCGGAAGCAATCCCGAGGACTACAAGGAGATGTTCTTTACCTTGAAAACAGGAGAGATCATCGACCGTCAGGATCTGATCAAGCGTCTGATCGTGATGCAGTTCCAGAGAAACGACATGGACAGACTCAGAGGAACTTTCTCCGTGAAAGGAGACGTCATCGAAGTCTGTCCGGGACATACCGACAAGTTCATCATCCGTATCGAGATGTTCGACGACGAGATCGAAAGGATCACCGAGATCGATCCGGTCACCAAGACCGTACTCAACGGCTATACCGTCTATTCTTTCTTCCCGGCATCCGGCTATGCCCGTAATCAGGCCGACATCAACATCGCTTGCGACAACATCGAAAAGGAACTGGAAGAAAGACTGGCCTATTTCAAGGCCCAGAACAAGCCGCTGGAATATGAAAGACTGGAACAGCGCTGTCGTTATGATATCGAAGCCTTAAGAGAAATGGGTATGTGTTCGGGAATCGAAAACTATGCGATGCATATCGACCACCGTGTTCCGGGTCAAAGACCGTACAATCTTTTCGACTACTTCGGAGATGATTTTCTGATCGTCGTAGATGAATCCCATGTTTCTCTGCCACAGATCAGAGGCATGTACAACGGCGACCATCAGAGAAAACTGACTCTGGTGGAATACGGCTTCCGTCTTCCTAGCGCCCTGGAAAACCGTCCGATGACCTTTGAAGAATGGGAGGAACTCCCTGCACCGAGGATCTACATGTCCGCCACGCCGGGAGACTATGAACTGGAACATTCCGGAAAACCGATCGAACAGCTGATCCGTCCGACCGGGCTGATCGATCCACTGGTCGATGTCAGAAAGACCAGCGGGCAGATCGACGATCTGATGGAAGAGATCAGAAACAATATTGAAAGAGGAGAAAGGACTCTAGTCACGACTTTAACGGTCAAGATGGCAGAAGACCTTACCGATTACTTCAAGAAGCAGAACTTCAAGGTCGCCTATCTTCACCATGAGACCAAGACCCTGGAAAGAAGCGAGATCATCCACGACTTAAGAAGCGGAAAGTACGATGTCCTGGTCGGCATCAACCTGTTAAGAGAAGGACTGGATATTCCGGAAGTATCTTTGATCGCCATCCTGGATGCGGACAAGGAAGGTTTCTTAAGAAGTTCCCGTTCCCTGATCCAGACGATCGGCAGAGCGGCCAGAAACGTCAATGGCAGGGTCATCATGTATGCGGATACGGTAACGGATTCCATGAGGACAGCCATCGATGAGACCAACCGCAGACGCAGCATC
>JAFZQL010000112.1 GCA_017620435.1 Erysipelotrichaceae bacterium | reverse complement strand
TGGAATACTTTCTCAGTTTGCCTGTTCCGGTAACTTTTACTCTTTTGGCAAAAGTCTTTTTTGTCTTCATTTTTGGCATCTTATCTTCTCCTCCTATTTTTTCTTAGGCGCTAAAACACAAGACATGATGTTCCCTTCAAGCTTAGGTGCTCTTTCTACCGACGATACATCGGCAAGATTTTCCGTGAAATCATTCATGATTTTCATTCCGACTTCCTGTCTTGTCATCATTCTTCCCCTGAAACGCATGTCGATCTTGACTTTCATGCCTGTTTCCAGCCATTTTCTGGCCTGTTTCAGCTTGGTTTCGAAGTCGTGCGTATCAATTACAGGCGATAGACGTAAAGGCTTCATTTCCGTAGTCTGCTGGTTTCTTCTGGCTTCTTTGGCCTTTTTCTGCGCTTCAAAACGATACTTGCCGTAGTCCAGCATCTTGCATACCGGCGGCTGTGCGTTAGGCGCTACACAGAGCAGATCCAGATCTTCGTCGTAGGCTTTCTGTAATGCTTCATTGCGAGACATTACACCCAGTTGGCTCCCGTCAGGGCCGATGACCATTACTTCTTTGAAACGGATATTCTCGTTTACGATGTCATCATTAGAACGTTTTCTTGTTATAGTTTTATACCCCCATTTTTAAATAAAAAGTGAGACAAGGCCCACTTAAATATCGTTACATTCGTAGCAATATACCCAGGTTCTTAAGAACTTCAGGTGAGAAGCGGCCTTCTTCTTTCTACATCCTTTTTATTACTCAATCATTTAAACATAAATCATTGTATTAGTCAACAGTATATTTTATAGATCGATACGTTCTACTCTAATCGATCCGTCGTCGTTGAAATAGACTCTAGCGTAGCAAGGCGAAGTAAGATCTCGGTTGTAGAAAGTACTTCCAGGATTGATGAAATGGATGCCGGAAAAGACCTTATCCATGAATGAATGTGTATGTCCAAAAAATACAACATCGGCGTGTTCACTGCGGGCTTTTCTGGCAAACTGATCCATCTGATAGGTGTAGCCGTTGCCGTGTATCATCAGGATCCTGTGTCCTCCGATTTCCAGGATCAGTTGTCTGGGATAATCGTAGTACCAGTCGTTGTTTCCTTTGATACTGATAAAAGGCCTGATCTCATCAGGCGAGAACTGCGAATCGCCGCAGTGTAGATAATAGTCGCAGGCAGGATTCTCGCTTAAAACCTGCTGCAGAGAATCCATGTCTCCGTGGTTGTCGGAACAAAGACATATCTTCAACATCTTAACAGGAAATCCGCTCCTTTCAGCGTTTCTCTATCGCACAGATCAAAGAATCCGATCTGTCTCATACATTCATAGGCTCCAATCGCCACGCAGTTGGATAGGTTCAGGCTTCTGGCATCTCTTCGCATCGGGATCCGGTAGCAGTCTTGAAGATTCTCTTTCAGGATCTTTTTGTCGATTCCTGTGGACTCTTTTCCAAAGACAAGATAAATATCCTTCTCCTTGTCAAATACGCAGTCAGAGAAGTTTTTCATGCCGTAGCGGGTAAAATAGACGAACTGCCCTTCTTTTCCTGCTTTAAATGTATCCCAGTCCGGATATACCTGATAGTCCAGATCGGCGATATAGTCCATTCCGCTTCTTCTAAGATGTTTCTCATCCAGAGAAAAGCCCAAAGGTTCGATCAGATGCAGCTTCATTTCAAAAACGCTGCAGGTCCGCATGATGTTGCCGGTATTCTGCGGGATTTCAGGTTCATACAGCACAACGTTGATCATGCGCTTTTCCTCTTTATAAACATGTACAGCAGTACAGGAAACAGCAGGAGAATGAAGAATGTTACAGTGATCGTAATGACCAGATGGTTAAAGAATTCCGGCGGTACGATCATGATCAGGATGTCTTTTCTCAGATCCAGGATCCACAGTTCGTTTCCGGCGAAGAAAACATGATGAAAAGCGGTCCAGAAGGAATCGAAATCGATCAGGATCCATGTGCCAAGGACAGCCAGAAAGATCAGTCCGTATTTCAGCACTTTCATATAGCTGCGATAGAAATCGTCCAAAGGAAGTTTTCTGATCAGACAGAATGCCAGGTAACCCGTAACGAGCAGCAACGATACGACCCAAAGACGGTTGGCGATGAGATTCAGATGGCGCACATCGATCATATGGGCTTTCTCGTCATCGGTATAGACTTCGCGCATCGCCCCTTTTACTTCCATCTTAAGATCAAGACTGGCATCTTCGTCGTTGAGATAGGCCAATGTAAAGGCGGTAAGATCTTTCAGTTGTTCATCAGTAATGCCGATGTGTTCGGATATGGATTTACCGTAAAGGGTCAGCTTTGCGTGTTCAGAGTCGTAGAAAGCCTGATTAAAACACCAGAAATGAATCGATGTGATCAGGAAAAAAAGGATAAGCGCTAGTGAAGCGATCACCGATAACGTCTGTCTATAGTCTTTCTTTTGCATCTGCGATCCATTTCTTCAGGGCTTTTGCCCGGTGTGAGTATTCGTTTTTATAGGCAGCACCCAGTTCTGCTTCGGTCTGATTGAACTTCGGAATCAGAAAGATCGGATCATAGCCGAATCCTTCATGACCGGCTTTTTCATACGCGATCTGTCCTTCGTTGATTCCTTCGTATTCGGAAATCTCTCCGTTTTTATCGATAAAACACATGCAGTCGACAAACTGTGCACCTCTATCTTTGACACCCTTCATCAGTTCCAGGACATAGTCGCATTTCTGGTCGTAGTTCATGCCATGGAGAAAACGGGCAGAATGAATGCCCGGATTGCCGCCCAGATAATCGATGCAGATCCCCGAATCATCGGCGATGGTAGGCAGATGAAAAAGATCGTAGTAGAACTGTGCCTTGATCCTGGCGTTCTGCGCAAAAGTCCTGCCGTTTTCCACAGGTTCCTCCCTGCAGCCGTAGTCTTTCGGACAGACAAGTTCTATTTCAATACTGTTTCTTTTCAGTATATCGGCAATTTCTTCGATCTTATGTCCGTTGTTGGAAGCGATAAAAAGTTTTTTCATATGCTCAAATTATAATATGAACGGCATATCCCGTACAATTGTTCAGATCGTGAATTTCTCGATGATCTTCTGGACCAGCGGATTTCTGATGACATCGGAATTGTTGAATTCTACAAAACCGATCTGGCCGACGTCTTTCAGCCGGTTACGGGCCGCGATCAGTCCGCTGTTGGCCTTGTTGATGTTCAGGTCGATCTGGGTAATGTCGCCGTTGACGATCATCTTGGAATTGAATCCCAGTCTGGTCAAAAACATCAGCATCTGTTTATCGGTCGTATTCTGGGCTTCATCAAGGATAATAAAGGCTTCATTGAGCGTACGTCCGCGCATGTAGGCCAAAGGAATGACTTCAATGATCCCCTTTTCTATCATCTTGTCTTTCTGTTCACTGCCCAGGATGCTGTCAAGGGCATCGTAGATCGGCATCAGATACGGATCGATCTTTTCCTTCAGATCGCCCGGCAGGAATCCCAGAGATTCTCCTGCTTCTACCGCAGGTCTGGTAATGATGATCTTGCTTACGTTTCCTTTTTTCAGATAGTTGACGGCCAGAAGAACAGCCAGGAACGTCTTTCCTGTTCCGGCAGGACCGATACAGAAGACCAGATCGTTGTTTCTGACCTGGTTTACCAGTTCATACTGGTTGGCTGTCTTGCAGCGGAAAGGCTTCCCGTTGCTGGAATAAGCAATGATCTGACTATGAAAGTCGTTGTTTTCCAGTGTGTTCAATGAGAGAAAAGACTGTTTGATGAAATCATAATCAACGTTTCCGTTTCTGCTTTCCCGGACGATCTGATCCATGTGTCTGATAAACTTCATCGAAATATCCTCATCATCGCTGAGTAGTTTAAAACAGTTGTCACGGTAGACGATTCCACATCCGTAGAGTTCTTCCAGCAGATTCAGATTTTCATCGTTAACACCGACGATATTCTGTATCTGTTCCTGATTCAGATCGGTAAATACATACTCCATTATTCTTTTGCCCTTCTATTGTTCTTTTTCCAGCCAGGTCGTCGCACCTGTATATCCGCAGGCTTTCCCCCCGAAGCGGTTGGCTATCCTGATGCATTCTTCTATATTTCTGTTCTGCGATAGTCCTTTGATAAACCCGGCGACAAAACTGTCCCCTGCACCCGTCGTATCGATGACGCGGCATTCTTCTTCCGGTGCATAATATTTTCCTTCGTAATAACATCCCTTCGCACCGCACTTGATGATCACATGGCCTGCACCCATGGCTTTAATCTCTTCTGCGGTATCTTCGATATTTCCTGTTTTGCTCAGCATTTCCGCTTCCTGATGATTGCAGAAGAAATAGTCGACATATTGCAGGAACGAGAATCTGCCGATATCTCTTGTTTCCTTCGGCGTCGAACAGTCGCAGCAGGTCGTAATGCCTCTTTCTTTCAGTTCGCGGAACAGTTTTTCCAGAGACGCATTATCCAGAAACGGAGAAATGAACAGTGAAGCCAGACAGGCGATCCGGCAGTCAGGATCTACCTGAATATCTTCCGTTTTCAGGCTCTTTATGTTCCCGTCTCTTGTCCCGATGAAATAACGCTCACCTTTGTCATCGATCAGCACGATAGAAAGATAAGTAAAAGTGTCATCTCTTAGAATATCGGGATTATACGCAATGCCTTCATTGTCAAGCTTGTCTTTGATCCATCTGCCGTTGGAATCGTTCCCAAGAATGCTGATCAGCCTGACATCGCAGCCGAAATGCTTCAGAACAATGCTTTCATTCAAGGCGTCGCCACCGTACATAGAAAAAATCCTATCTGCCTTATAGCTGCCGCTGAATACTTTTTCCTTATCGACGCCCTGCACAAGCAGATCGACACAGGCAGCGCCTAATACGTTGATCTTTGACATATCAATTCCATTATACAGGGAATATTGCATTCTATCTGAGATAAAAAGAAAATCAGCGTCAGCTGATTTACTTGGATCTTCTCAGTTTCCTCGCATTTTCTCTCTTGAGTCTCTTTTTAATGCCAGGTTTGACATAATATTCTCTTTTTCTTACTTCAAGAAGCGTGCCATTACGAGAAACCTGTCTCTTAAAACGACGCAGAGCATCATCGAGCTGTTCGTTTTCTTTAACGATTACCTTTGCCATAATTTCACCTCCTTTTTTTGCAACAGTTAAATTATATACAATAAATTCTGAAAAATAAAGAATAATTTAATTCACGGATTCCGCGTCGTTTTCTTCTTTTCTTCTTTTATCAAGATACTTCTGTACGTAGAAACGGTCTCCCTGATAGAATTCTTTTCCCAGTCCCATGCTTAGAAACTTCTCGTTTCCTTTGCCGATGATGATCAGCGTATCTCCCTGATTCATGATCTCGATCGCATTCTTGATCGCCAGGGAACGCAGATCACAGTGAATGACTCTGGCATCTTTCTTTGTATAGCGGTCACAGCGTGAAAGAATTCGCATGACTTCTCCTTCCAGAGATTCATTTTCCGTAAGTATCGTGACATCCAGATTCTTCTGACATATCTGCATGATCTTTTCCAGCCTGCTGTCGCCGTCGGTATAGTTGATGCTGATAACGCCGATCGCTTTATGTCCTTCGCTGATTTTTCTGGCGTAACGACAGATTTCATCGATGGAAGTAATATCGTAGGCTGAATCAACGATCACGTTGTACAGCGGGTCGCATCTGTCCATTACGCCGTCTACAAACGGTACATCTTTCATCTCTTCGATGATCTCTTCCAATGGATAACCTTTCTGATGCAGAACGGCAGCCGCAGCTGTCAGGTTGTATACGTTAACGATTCCCTGCAGGGAGCAGCTTAAAGAATAGGTCTTTCCTTCATGTGTCAAAGAAAAAGCGATGCCCTGACCGGACAGGAAAATATCGGAAATACGATAATCCGCATCCTCGTAGACGCCATAAGTCATGTAGTTGTCGACACAGTCGCTCAGTTCCATGTAGGATACATCGTCTGCATTAAACAGAACTACCGTCGAATTCTCCAGGGTATACAGATATCTTCTGAAATAACTGAAGTATTCATTCAGCTGGTTTTCATTGGCGTTTGTATCCGTACAGGTGTAAATAAAGAAAGATGGATCGATACTGTCCAGTTTCTGCAGATTTAGCGAGGACGCATTCGCTTCAAATGTACAGGAAGTAATGCCGTGCTCTTTCATCGTCTGCAGGATCTTTATGTTTTCTAAGGCATTCAAAGTCGTAACGGAAGATCTGAGCTCCGTACGGTCGTAACGGATGCCGAGAATGCCGACATAACCGCATTTTTCTTTCTTATTCAGAAAATGATTGATAAATGAAGCAACGGAACATCTTCCATAATTGCCGCCGATCACATACTGAACGATGTTCTTTCCGGGATCTTCATAGAAAAGGACTGCCGTTTTCTTTAATGTCTTGTTTACATCGGCTACCTTGATATAGATCGCATTCTCTTTCTTTTCGATGTCACGGCTGTAAACGATGACTTTAGCGCCGTTTTTAACTGCTTCTTCGATATAATCGTGTCCGTCATACTTGATCCCGTTGAGACAGAAAAAGATCGCATTTTCCATCGGCATTCTGCTGTCTACCGAAAGCTGACTGATCTCTATCTCCGGTGCCCCGCTAAACAGTTCATTCAACAGCATATCCGCATACCTCTTCTTCCGCACTCTCTATCACTACATCCAGGATCGTTCCCGGATCATAAGTTCCTCTGACTTTTGTATAAATGTATTCCCTGCTGTAACCGTAGGAATACTCTTCATCGTTTCTTTCAATCAGGACCCTGACCTTTTTTCCGGTAAAACTCTTTTTAAATTCCTGAGAGATTTCTTTTTCCGTATCCATTACGATTCTTACACGCTGTTTCTTGATTTTAGGATCGATGTGGCCTTCCATTCTGTCGGCTGCCGTTCCTGTCTTTCTGGAATACGGAAAGACATGAATGAAAGAGAAACGGATCTCTTTCAGCTGATTCAGGGTATTCTCGAAACGTTCATCGGTCTCGTTCGGAAAACCGACGATCAGATCGGTACTGATACTGATATCCGGTATCTGGGAACGGATATAGTCTACTCTTTCCTTGTATTCTTCGATGGTATAAGGACGGTTCATCGCCTTCAGGATACCGTTGTCGCAAGACTGTACAGGAATATGCAGATGCCGGGCGATACGTGTATCGTTTTTCATCAGATCGATGATACTGTCGCTGACTTCGGTGATTTCTATGGAACTAAGACGTATCGTTTCGAGATCTTTGATCCTGCACAGATCAATAAGCAACCGGTACAGGTCGTAATCTCCGTCATGATATCTTCCGGTATGAATGCCTGTCAGGACGATTTCTTTGTTTTCTTTGCTTAGTATTTCAGCTTCCTTGAGCAGCAGCTCATGTCTGCCGCTTCTTTCTCTGCCTCTGGCATAAGGAATGATGCAGTAAGAACAGAACTGGTTGCATCCGTCCTGTATCTTTAGAAAAGATCTGGACTTTGCCGGATAGGATTCGATGTAAAGGTGTTCAAATTCCTCGCTGATCCTATCGTTCACATGACAGTTTCTATCCTGAGCCATTATCAGGCTTACGATGCGATCTTTCTGATCTGAACCGATCACAAGGTCGACATCGTCAAAAACCTCGCTGTCGTGCTTTATCTGGCTCAGACAGCCGATCGCTGCGATATAGGCATCCGGATTGTTTCTTCTGGCATCATGAATGAATTTTCTGGTCTTGGCTTCCGCGGTATTGGTAACGCAGCAGGTAAAGATCAGATAAATATCCGCCTTCTGCCTGAAAGGAACTTCCTTGAAATACTGATTCATGTTTTCCCGGACGTATGTGGCTTCATAGTCGTTGACCTTACAGCCCAGGATCATCATTGCGTATGTTTTCATTGACATTTTCCTACGATATTGCTGGTGAAATAGATGGCGGCTGTTTCCGCTCTCAGGATGCGTTTTCCCAGGCTGACAGACCGATATCCCATCTCCGTGATCTTCTCATATTCCTTCTCGTCGAAGCCCCCTTCCGGGCCGATGATATAAGTAACGCTGCCATCGCATTCAAGAGAAGCTACATTCTTTTCCGCTTCGTAACAGATGTAGTTGTTCCGGCTCCTGTACTGTTCCAGATCTTTTAGGGAAGCTACCGCACAGATTTCCGGTATTCGGTTGCGGTGAGACTGTTCCGCGGCTTCCATGGCGATCTTACGTATTCTATCCAGTTTCTTTTCGTCTTTGAATTTAACGATACTTCTATATGCCTGATAAGGAACGATCCGATTTACGCCCAGTTCCGTCAGTTTCTGGATACAGAGCTCGAAATGATCGCTTTTGATCAGCGAAAGGATACAGGTAACGTCACAGTCGAGCTCGTTGTTTTCTTCGAGTCTGTCCAGGATCTCGCAGCGTTTCTTATCGATCAGATGGGCATGGTAAAAGGTTCCGCTACTGTCGCATAAACGGAACGTATATGTACTGTCTTTTCTTAATACTTTTAACAGATGATGCAGGATCTCTTCATTCAGATCAAGGATCTCTCCGCTATGAATCTCTTCATCAATAAAATACTGCTGCATAAATCCATTATAACTTAAAAAGGACAATCACTTGTCCTTTTTGTCGTCATCGTCTTTGAATGTGATCTTGATCTCGTTCACTTTCTTGGAATCGGCATCCGTTACCTCGACATGCATGTTTTTGTAGTCGAAACAATCGCCTTTGACCGGGATCTTGTCCAGAACATCGATGACCCAGGCGGATGTCGTATTGAACTCAAATTCTTCATCCGTTTCGAGACCGAAGTGTTCAAACAGATCGTCGATATCCAGGTCGGCTTTGATCAGATAGTTGTGATCGTCCAGCTTCTTGTAGTATTCGATGACCTGGTCGTGTTCATCATAGATCTCGCCAACTAGTTCTTCCAGAATGTCTTCCATCGTGATGATGCCCTGCGTGCCGCCGTATTCATCGACAACAACGGCCATGTGCGATTTGGATGTCTGGAACTGTTTCAGCAGAGAAGAAATCTTTACATGCGGAGAAGTATAGAATACTTCCTGCAAAATCTCCTTGAAGTTTGCGGACTTTTCATACAGAAGATGATAATAGAAATCCTTTTCATGCAGAACGCCGATGATGTTGTCCAGGGAATCCTCATAGACAGGAAGACGGGAATAGCCCGAATCCCGATACATCAGCTCAATGTCTTCTACCGAGTCTTCATCGATATCGATCGCGATGACGTCGATTCTCGGCGTCAGGATCTCACCGACATCCAGATCGTTGAATTCCAGAGCGTTGGTAATCAGATCAGCTTCATGATCTTCCATGTCCCCTTCCTCATTGGCTTCTTCGACCATCGTCAGCAGTTCATCGGTCGAATAAGTGTCGTTTTCCACATAGAAAAGCCTGCTGATCAGTTTTTCCAGAAAGCCGAAGATGAAAGTCAGCGGCGTAAACAGGAAAACCAGGATATTCAGGATCCAGGTAACGTTCATCGCAAACTTTTCCGGAACGTACTTGGCGATATTTTTAGGAATGATCTCCCCTACGATCATAATAACCAGCGTCATGACGATCGAAGAAATCGCGACGCCTTTGCTCCGGTAGAGATTGGTAAACAGAACGGTAGCCAGTGAAGCGGCAACTACGTTGACGATGGTATTGCCTACCAGGATCGTCGTGAGCAGTTTCGGGAACTTTTCCGTCAGGGCATAGGTTCTTTCCGCTTTCTTGTTTCCGGCATTGGCCAAGGCTCGGAGCTTGATCTTGTTCAGGGAACTGAAAGCCGTCTCGCAGGCACTGAAAAAGCTGTAGCACAGCACAAGCAGGATCAGAACCAGCAGAATCGTATTATTGTCCATGAAAACACCTCATTTCTGAAGTGAAGCAAATACTCGGTAAAGGAACGTCTTCATGTTTTGTCATAACGGCAATATATTAACAGAAAGGAAAAAAGAATGCAAATAAAAAACAGAAGGCAATCGCCTTCTGTTTTGACTGTTTTTATCAGATCCTGTTCTTGAAGAATGACGGAACGTCATCTTCATCGATCGGTGATACGACTTCTTCTTTGAGCTGGTTGATCTCGGCTGTTGTTTCAGCGGCTATCTGCGGTTTTTCAAAAAGGAAATCCGGCTGCTGGACACTGCTGTGGCTTACGCCAGGAAGATCGAAACCGGTCGCAATGACAGTAACGATAATCGCTTCACCAAGCGATTCGTTGATCGCTACGCCGTAAATGATGTCGATGTCATTGCCGGCTGCTTCTTTGATGTAATCTACGGCAATAGAGGAATCCTGCAGGGATATTGCCGGACCACCTGTGATATTGATGATCGCCGATTTTGCGCCTTTGATGTTGGCTTCAAGCAGCGGTGAACGGATCGCTCTGGCAGCAGCTTCCTTGGCCTTGTTTTCGCCCTGTGCCATACCGATGCCGATCAACGCGGTACCCTTGCCTGCCATGACGGTTCTGATATCGGCAAAATCGAGGTTGATGAACGCCGGAACAGCAATCAGATCTGTAATGGTCTGAACGCCCTGTCTTAAGACATTGTCCGCTTCCTTGAAAGCTTCCTGCATCGGGATCTTGCCGATGACGCTTAACAGCTGATTGTTGGAAACGATGATCAGGGAATCGACGTACTGTCTGATCTGTTCAATACCGACGTTTGCCTGATCCATTCTTCTTCTGCCTTCAAAATCGAAAGGCTTGGTAACGATACCGACGATCAGGGCTCCCATTTCTCTGGCATATTTGGCAAATACCGGAGCAGCTCCCGTTCCTGTACCGCCTCCCATACCGCAGGTAATGAATACCATATCGGCACCGGAGAGCGCTTTCTTGATATCTTCCTGAGATTCCAGGGCGGCTTTCTGACCGACCTCAGGATTTCCGCCTGCGCCAAGACCTTTTGTCAGTTCCCGGCCGAGGACGATCTTGTTCGGACACTTTGAAAGATTGAGGGACTGAATATCCGTATTGCATACATAAAAATCAACACCTTTTACGCCGTCATTCACCATCCGGTTTACTGCGTTGCATCCGGCACCGCCAATGCCGAATACCTTGATCCTAGCTACCTGGCTATATTCCGGTTTCATACTCATCTGTTTAACCCTCCTATCCTATATACTGCCTGAACAGATTTCTAATCCTGCTGGTGATCGTTTCACCCTCCGAATCCAGCTCTCTCTGGTCGATGAGAGAATCATACGTAAGCAGATCTATACAGTTTACATCAAGATTATTTAACAACACTTTATCACGATAGACAAAGAAAGCGCCATACAAAGCGGTCAAAGACGGATCTCTGACACCGATCGTATCAGGATAATAGGTCTTCAGCTGTCCATAGGATCCTTCTTTGAGCGTATTGGCCAGTTCCCTCATCTGCTGGCCTTCACCCGTCAGAACGATCATGGCGCCGGTCTCGATGATCGGCTTGCACATGGTCAGAAGTTTATCGCTTAAAGCATTCAGAGGCTCCTTGACGGTTTCATTCAGCTGAGCTGTCGTGATCGTCTTTGTCGTTCCCTGATCGCTCCACGCATAGACGATATCATCCGGATATTCGCTGCTGAAGTTGACGCAGTATTTCACAAGCTTGCAGATATCGTTATATGGCATGTTCAGCTTTCTGTATACGCTGTTGATCATTGAATTCAGACCGTCATAAATGATCTCGGAGGATGCCAGTTTCCCTTTCGACAGCAGTGTCAGACAGGTACAAGATTTTTCAACATCAAGAATGACGATATTCCTGTTCAGGCTCTCTTCCAGCAATGCCGCTTCTTTCGCGATCGCATAGTTGTTCAATGTAATATCCAGAACCTTAAGATCCGCTTCTTCAAGTACAGAAACGTATTCATAGCACATTTCAATGTCTGCACACAGCAGATCGATCTCAACGCCAAGTTCATCGCAGACTTCTTTTTCCGGGAGCCTGCGTGTCGTAATGCCGTTGACGTTGTATCGGATAATTACCGGATTTACGACCATGACGCCTGGATCACAAGACGCTTTCAGAGAATTGCTTACGGCTCTGGCAATATCTTCTCTCTTAACGATACCGTTATCCGGAATCACTCTGCTTTGCAAAGGATAGCGCTTGAAATTGTAGGCAGGAAGCACGAGGATCACCTGTTCGATCTGTGCTCCTATCTTGTCGGAACAGTCCTTAACGGCATTTTTGATATCTTTTACCAGTTCTTCCCTGTTGGTGATCTTGAAATCGCTGATGGAAGATGTCGGATATTTCTCGCTGCGGATAATATTAAAACGGGTATTGAAATACTCGCCCACCAGTATTCTGATTTCATTCTCACACATCTGTAAAGATACGTAGATCTGTTTGATATTATTGGCCATACATAGTCATTTTAGCATAATTACCGGTAAATGAAAAAAGATAAAAAATATAATTTGCATTTCTTATTTATTTATGTTAAAGTAATTAAGCGTCAAAAAGAAAGGGGGCAAGCTGTATGTCAAGAGTTTGTGCTATCACAGGCAAAAAACAGATGTCTGGTAATAACCGTTCACATTCACTTCGTGCTACACGCCGTAAATGGAATGTCAATCTTCAGACCGTTACAATGTTGGTTGATGGTAAGCCAAAGAAGGTTCGCGTTTCTGCCCGCGCACTTAGAACATTAAAGAATCAGGCTAAGGCAGCATAACTTCCGCAAGGAAGTTTTTTTATACTGAAAAGACAGCCTAATTGCTGTCTTTTTCTTTGTTTCCTCGCAGTTTGGCGACATTTGTCCGGATATCTCCGTTAAACACATAAGATCCGGCAACCAGAGCATCCGCCCCGTCGCTTACGATCTCGTGGGCATTCGTATCGTTGATGCCTCCGTCTACTTCAATGATATAGTTCAGATTCCTTGCCGTTTTATAGGCTTTCAGCTTGCTGATCTTTTCCGAAGATTCCGGAATGAATTTCTGACCGCCGAATCCGGGTTCTACCGACATGACCAGTACGATATCGGTTTTCTCCAGCAAAGGGAAAATCGTTTCTACCGGCGTTGCAGGCTTAATGGAAATACCGGCCTTCAAATACATGCCGTGGATCTTGTCGATCAGGGCGGAACACTTTTCCAGATCATTGTAGGCTTCGTAATGGAAGATCAGAGAGTCGGCTCCGGCTTTCGCGAATACATCACTGTAGAAGTCGGGATCGGTGACCATCAGATGGACATCCATGAAAAGCTTCGTATTTCTTCTGAATGCTTTCAGAATATCCGGTCCGAAGGTCAGATTCGGTACGAAATGACCGTCCATGACATCGAAATGGATCCATTCCACGGTTTCATTTAAAACGGAAAGCTCTTCATTGAATCTGTCGTAATGCATCGACAGTACAGACGGTGAAATGATCATAGTTCAGTCCTCCTCATAATAGTAGACGATGACTTTCTCATCCGTAGATTTCAGATAAGTTGAACCGAGTTCCGGCATCGTTCTGACAACGGTTCCCGATGGAGCGTCCAGTATCTCTTCTTCGGTAAAGAAATCCTTGTTCTGTTTTGAAAACTCATATTCCACATCGTTGTTTCTGAAGTAGGCAGCCGCTTCCGATAAAGGTTTTCCATACAGATCGTAAGGAAGCAGCACTGCGGATTCCAAGGAATACTTCAGTGTGATCTCATTGTTTTTGGAAGCATCATACTTGGATTTTGCCGGAAGAGACTGTTCGATTACGGTCCCCGGTTCTTCATCGGATTCTGCAGGAACCAGCCTGACTTTAAAGTTCAGGGCAGTCAGTTCATCCCTGGCTTTTGTATAATGCATGCCGGTATAATCTCCAAGTATCGAATAAATGCCGCTGGATACGGTCAGTTTTACTTTTGTTCCCGATTCTACTTTTTCTCCTTCTTCCGGTACAGAAGAAATGATCAGATCTTTTTCTATGTTGTCCGATAAAGTCCAGGTGATATGGGAATCATCCACTTCCAGATTATTCAAAGCCAGCAGGTCTTTGGCTTCCTGCACGGTAAGGTTTTTCAGTTCCGGTACGGTAACCATCTTTGATCCGCCGCCGATGATACCGGTAATAAACAGCAGCAGGAACAGGACGATGATTGAGAAAATCGTGGTACACAGCAGGAAAATGGAGAATAGAGATTTTTCTTTTGTCCCTTTCCTGTTCTTCTTGTCTGCGGTATCGGAAATATGCACGGATTCATTCGTTCTTTTCTCCGGAATGTTTCTGATCTGCACTTTCTGATCGTTACGATGCACCCGTTTCAGGCACTCGTTCAGATCCTGTATCATCAGAGCGATGTTCTTGTACCGTTCATTCACATTCTTGGCAGTCGCTTTCAGAATGATGTTTTCAACCGACTGCGGAATACTCGGATCAAAGGATCTGACGGAAGGAATGGTTTCCTTGACGTGTTTCAGGGCTACCTGTACCGGGTTATCCGCCTTGAAAGGAACGTCTCCGGTAAGCAGTTCATAGAACACAATGCCCAGCGAATAGATATCCGACTGCATCGATGCCTGTTTTCCTTTTGAGATCTCCGGTGCCAGATAATGCACGGAGCCCAGTATAGAGTCCTTATGCGTGATCTGCATCGCTCCGGATGCCGTGGCGATGCCAAAGTCGGAAAGCTTGATCGTGCCGTCATCCTTGATCAGCACGTTCTGCGATTTGACATCACGGTGGATGACGTTGTTGCGGTGCGCTTCCATCAGCGCTCCGGCAAGCTGTTTCATCATCCAGACGGCCTCTTTATAAGGAATCGGTCCCCTCTTCTTGATCAGCTGTTTCAGCGTATATCCCTTGACATATTCCATAACGATGTAATGCTTGTCTCCGTCATCTCCAACGTCATAAACATCAACGATGTTCGGATGGGAAAGCCTGGTTACCGCTCCTGCTTCACGCTTAAAACGTTCCAGTGCGACCGGGTCATCCGACATGTCCGATTTCAGTACTTTTACCGCTACTTCTCTTTTCAGGATCGTATCGAAAGCGAGGTAGACATCCGCCATGCCTCCCTTGCCTATAAGCTTCACGATCCGATAACGGTTTCCTATATATTCCGACATTATTTCTTCACCAGTATGACCGTAACGTTGTCATAACCGCCTTTCAGTAATGCGAGATCCTTAAGATCTTCCGTCTTTTCCCGGATGGACCTGTTCTGGTCCACTACGATCTGCTGAATTTCCTTATCGCTCACATAAGAGTGCAGACCGTCCGAACAGATCAGATAATAATCCATGTCCTTGACCTTATGTACATCGGTTTCTATCTCATCATATACGCCGATGGCTTTTACAAGATAATGCTTCTTCGGATGGTTGATCGATTCCGTAAAACTGATTTCTCCGTTTTCCAGCATCTGGTTGACCAGAGTATGATCTTTCGTCAGATGGACGACCAGATCATCGATAAAACCGTAGACCCTAGAATCACCGCAGTTGATACTGACGTTGCCGTGGCTTGTGATCATGATGCCCGTCAGCGTCGTACCCATTCCTTCATATTCCTTATATTTTAAAGAAAGATCAATCAGTGGAAATATTTTATGAAAAAAGAGATAAGAATCTCGTCATAGCAAATGTTTTAGTTGATAATTTACAGGAAAGAGGCTTTTCAAATTGTGTTAGTGGAAGCGCATGGGGCAAATTATATAGAAAAAAAATCCTGCAAAATTCTTCATTTGATGAAGAACTGTTTCTCTCAGAGGATAGGATGTTTAATTTAGATGTTTTTTCTATTGCAGAAAGAATTGGTTTTACTGATTCCATATGGTATTTTTACTATCAATATAATCATTCAGCAATTCATTCTTACCATAAAGATAGCATTAAAAATATGTCAAAATTATTTGAGCATTGTCTATATCGTATCCAAGTCAATTCAGGAATTGAATCATATATAAGTAAATGGATGATGTCAAACATTTATATTTGTATTTTTTTGGATCTATTGCATAAGGATAACAGAAGAGGGTTTATGTTTAATAAAAATAGACTACTGAAGTGGTTTTATTCAGAGGAATGGAAAAAAAGCAAAGAATATTTTACATATAAAGATTTGCCGATTCATACAAAAATAGCGGCATATTT
>JAFZQL010000111.1 GCA_017620435.1 Erysipelotrichaceae bacterium | reverse complement strand
TAAAGAATGAAACGCTGATCAGAGAACTCTACGGTCAGGATGAAATAACTGAGAGGCACAGACACCGTTATGAGTTCAACAACGATTACCGCGAGATCCTGGAAACAAACGGCATGATCCTTTCCGGTACATCGCCGGACGGATACATCGTCGAAACGGTAGAATACAGGGATAAAAGCTATTTCATCGGGGTCCAGTTCCATCCTGAATTCAAGTCAAGACCGAACCGTCCGCATCCGCTGTTTATCGGCCTGATCAAAGCGGCACTGCTGAAAAAGGAATGATGATTATCATACAGGATGAATTGAATCATGTTGTACGGCGTATTATAATATATTCAAATGAAAGCAGTGTGGATTTTTGATTTTTTACAAAGAATCAGGTCCTAAATAAAGACAAGGGTTTTTAAACCCTTTCTTTTTTATTTCCGGCTGAACACACGCTTTTAACAAAGGGGAAAAGGGAGGAGAGTATCTAAAAATGAAGAAGATTTTCACTTTGTTTATGATCGTCATGATGCTGTTTGGCATCGCAGCCTGCTCAAAAGAATCCGAACAGGAAAAGGGCGACGAACTTCTGACAGAATTAACAGAACCTGTCACGATCACTGTCTGGAACACTTACACTTATCACCAGCAGGAAGCTTTCCAGGAGATGGTAGATTCCTTCAACGCATCTCAGGACAAAGTCACTGTCGTTTATGAACCGCAGGCATATCAGGATTATGACAGCAACCTTCTGCTTGCCGTACGTAACGGAACAGGTCCGAACATCACCAACCGTTATCCAAGCTCGGCAGCAGCCTATATCGAGGAAGACCTTCTGGTCAATCTGACTCCATACATCAACAACGAAACTGTCGGTATTCCTGATTTCAAGGAGAACCTTGTCGGTAAGGTGTACGAAGAGATCACCCAGTGGGGCGAGGATTCCGTCTATGTATTCCCGGTCATCATTACTTCTGAAGTTCTTTACTACAACAAGGACATCTTTGATGAACTCGGTCTGGAAGCACCGAAGACCTGGGAAGAACTCGCAGAAGCTTCAAAGGTCATCTATGAAGCAAAAGACATTCCGGGATGGGGCTCCGACTCCGAAACCGATACGATGATCGACCGTGTCATTCAGCTTGGCAGCAAGTTCATCAATGCCGATGACCATACGGTTGCCGTCGATGAAGGCAAGTTCAAGGAAGCTCTTGAATGGTATCTGATCGGCCTGAAGGAAGGCTACTTCCGTCTGGCTGGTGCCGACTACTATCATTCAGGTCCGTTCACGCAGGGCAATGTAGCCAGCTATATCGGATCAAGCGCAGGATCTGGTTATGTACTGCCTTATGCTGATTTTGAAGTAGGCGTATCTCTGATCCCTCAGTCCGGTTCCGTCAAGTTTGCTCCGGCATGGGGCGGCGGTCTGGTTGCCTTCGACAAGACACCGGAAGAGAATCTGGCCAGCTATCTGTTCCTGAAGTACTGCCTGAGCGATGAAGTACTGGCAAAGTGGGCGATCGAGTTCGGCGCTTCACCATGCACGAAGTCTTCCATTGCAACAGCAACCTTCCAGGAAGAAATCAAGAACAACATCGTTACGGCTGCCCTTGTTGAAACGGCAGACTGCATCAACTGGGTTCCGTCTGTAGCAGGCGCTGACGGCGTAAGAGACGCTTTCGGCAAGGCTGTAGACGCAAGCTTCGCTGACGACAGCGGCAAAGATGTCGCTACACTGGTAGAAGAAGCGACTGAAACCTTCTTCAAAGAAGCACAGGCTGCTCTTGAACAGTAATTAGAAACACCATCCGGGAGAACCGTTTTCATGACGGTTCTCCCTTTATTTTTAGAAATAAACAGTTCTAAAGGAGAACGATATGAGTAAGTTAATGGTATTTATGATCGATGCACTCTGTTCCAGCGATCTGGAATATATGCGCACTCTTCCAAACTTCAGTTCCATCATTGATCGGGGATCCTACGTGAAGCATCTGCTTCCGGTACACCCGGCTTTGACCTACTGCTGCCATACATCCATTCTGACATCGTGCTATGTGGACCGTCACGGCATTCACAACAACGACAACTACAGACGCGGATGCAAGAAGGGAGACGTGTGGTTCGGCATGAAGGAGGAAGTCAAGGTCCCGACGCTGCTGGACTATGCAAGAGAAGCGGGGATGACGACCGCATCGATCGCCTGGCCGGTTTCGGCAGGAGCCGACTATACCTACAACTGGCCGATGATCGTTCCTTATCACTACGAAGGAGATCATCCGGAGGATTACCTCAAGAACGGCAATGCCACACAGAATCTTTTAGATGCTTATTTCTGGAAATACGGAAGATATCAGAAAGGTCCTGACAACAGTCTGGATCTGTTGACCATGTCGGTGGCTCCGGACCTGATCAGGGATTTCGGGCAGCCTGACGTGATGCTGGTGAAGATGTGCGATCTGGATACTGTCCGTCATACCTACGGCGTCTATGATCCGCATACGAAGATACAGCTGAAGAAGCACGACGAGGAATTCGGAGTGATCCTGGAATCCGTCAGACGCTACGGCGATTTCGACGATACGGACTTCGTGATCATGGGAGACCACGGTCAGACCAACATCACCGATATCCTGAACATCAACCGTCTGTTTGAACGGGACGGACTGCTTAAGACCGATGAAAACCACAAGCTCGTCGACTGCAAGTGTTTCGCCCATTCCGGCGCATTGAGCTGCTTCATCGAGCTGAAGGATCCGGAAGACAGGGAGACCGAAGCCGAAGTCAGAGCCTATCTGGAGAAACTGAAAGATGATCCGAAGATCAGACTCGATTATGTCCTGGACAAGAAAGAAATGAAAGAAAGATATCACCTGGAAGGACCGTACGACTTTGTGATCGAGAGTGCCAATCCGATCAGCTTCTCCGACAGTCTTACAGCGACGGAAATCTGGGCTTCGGTAGAACCGGGAGACCACGTTCTGGGCAAGGCGACTCACGGAAGCTGTCCGGAGAGGGAAGAGAATACCCTGTTCATTGCGGCAGGTCCGGATGTCAGACAGGGGATCGTATATGAAAGAAGATCCATGGTCGATGAAGCCGTTACGATGGCCAGGATGATCGGCCTGGAGATGAAAGATACAGACGGAGAGGTTATGGAGGAGATGCTGTATGGAAGTAAGGATTGAGGATCTGGTAAAACGTTTTGGCGATGTTACCGCGGTAAACAAGGTAAATGCGACGTTTGAATCAGGAAAACTGATTGCTCTGCTGGGGCCTTCAGGCTGCGGCAAGAGTACGATGTTGAATATGCTCAGCGGCATTATGCCTGTAACCGAAGGCAAGATCTACTTCGATGATCAGGATGTCACCATGCTGTCTCCCGACAAGAGGGAAGTCGGTCTGGTCTTCCAGAACTATGCGCTTTATCCGCATATGACAGTTCTGGAGAATATCTGTTTCCCTTTGAAGATCAAGAAGGTCCCGAAGAAAGAACGTATCGAGAAAGCCAAGGAATATGCCAGAATGGTTCATATCGACGATTATCTGGACCGTCTGCCGAAGGAGCTTTCCGGCGGTCAGCAGCAGCGTGTCGCCATTGCCAGAGCTCTGGTAAAACAGCCCAAGCTCCTGCTTCTGGATGAACCGCTGTCCAATCTGGATGCCAAGCTGCGTGTAGAGATGAGAGAAGAGATACGCCGTATTCAGCGTGAAAGCGGCGTTACGACGATTTTCGTTACCCACGATCAGGAAGAAGCGACATCCATTTCCGACTACATCATGCTGATGAAAGTGGGCGTGAAACAGCAGTTTGCCAAGACTCGTAATCTGTACAATGATCCGGCCAATCTTTTTGTTGCCGACTTTATCGGCAATCCGACCATCAACCAGCTGCACGGAGTCTATGAGAATGGCACATTCAGACCGGACGGCTATGAGGAAGTTCTGCCGATTGGCAGGTATCAGATCGAAAACGGCACAAGGATCGTGTTTGCTTCCCGTCCGGAAAGCGTCATCGTTGAAAAGGAAAATGATAAGACGAAGATGGAAGTTGAAGAAACATACATATCCGGCAAGGATACCTTATGCGTCCTGAAAGCGGGAGACGGACGTTTGCGCGCCTACGTCGACAACGACAATGCGCCGCAGGAAAAAGACACAGTTTCTGTTTCTTTCCGTAATAAAGGAGTCTTTGTGTTTAACGAAGAAAGCGGAGAACGCTATTATGAGTAAAAAAACAAAACGCAGTCATGACAGGCGGGATCCGGACGAGAAATTCGAAGCTTCGATGATCGGGAAGATCATTCTTTTCCTGGGTCCGTTCATGCTTGGTATCGTGATCTTTACCATTTATCCG
>JAFZQL010000110.1 GCA_017620435.1 Erysipelotrichaceae bacterium | reverse complement strand
GGATCTCATACCTCTCTTTCCAGTCGACCTCGGAATCCCTGGGTCTTCCTCTCTTCAGTCCCTTCGACCCGTATTTTTCGGGATTGTTCCAAAGCGCCACCCAGTTTTTCGCGGTTTTAATGGGAACGCCGTAATCCGATGCGATAGAATTCGATGTCGCCTCTCCATTTAAATAAGCCGCTTTAAGAGCTTCCTTGAACTCTTCCGGATACTTATTAAACTTCTGTCCCTTGCTTGCCATATAAAAAACTACCCCCTTATGGAGATAGTTTCCTATAAAGGCCCTTTTTTATCCAGTGAACCATATGGGGTCCACTGTCTTAGAAGGCTTTTTTAATATCATATCTCCCTGATCGTAAAACACGCAATCATTCTTGATTTGACAGCTTCCTGTAATACTCATCGGCCATTCTTCTGGCCAGTTCTTCATCTTCAGGAGAATAGTATGGCCAAGGCCCTGACTGAGCTGCATTGAAGCCTGCCGAAATTGCCGACATGATTCCTGTCATCAATAAATCTCCACCGGTTTCACACCAGGCAGCCATGGCCGTTCCTGTTGAACAGTTTCCGCATCCTACAGGATCGACAGAATCCGTTACATCTATCAGCGGTACGAATACCGCTTTATCCCGTGTGACCACATACGCTCCTTTGCTTCCGCAACGGTAATAACACATCTCGAATTCCGGGAACTTCTGCAGTTCAGCGATAATATCCTCATCTCTGTCTCTAGGAATATCAAACAGGATTTCTGCTTCATTACGATTCAAAGACCACATTCCCGCAACCTTTACCGCATCTTTGAGCTTATTCAGATTAAAATAAGGCTCCGGAAGAAACTTGTGTCCGTACACCAGTTCATACATGAATCTGACCCCGTACTTTTCCCGCATTTTTCCTATCTTGTCAAAATAGACAGTATCAGGAATATGCGGATGATGATAAATGGCTACAGTATCTTCGTCGATATTGGCTTCTATCTGTTCCATCCGCAGTTCCATCATGCCCTGTAAATATTCGTTGTAGACAAGGCCGGAATCTGCTGTGGCGGTTTTATAGGCTCCGGATTCGGTGTGCTGCATACAGACATGTGCTGTATAATCCTGTTCAAAATTGATACCTTCCGTTGTCAGATCGTTGTTCTTGAACCATTGCAGATACTGATCAAAATCCAGTTTTCCGCCGTTGGCAACCATTTTGACGTCCCTGGTCCACACTCTGATCCCGGAAGCGGCATACAAAGCCTGACCTCCGATGTGCTCCCCGAAATCACGTCCTTCGATGTCCTTTACCGAATCATATAAAACATTTCCGCATGCAAGATATTTTGCCATAAAGTTCTCCTAACTGTTAACAGGCTTATATTTCTTTGATAACCTGATTGCCAGGAATGCTACCAGCATCGCAAAAACATAGAATACAGATCCCAGGATAAAAGCTCCCTTGTAGGTATGCCCGTAGTCATAGAAATAGCCGACAGTAAACAGAAGCCCTCCGCCGATCAAAGAATTGCCCACCATCATCACCGACCAGATATCAGGGTAGTGTTTCGTACCGACGATCTCCTTCGCCAGCAGCGGCGCCTGTACCGCATACATGCTGTTGGCAAGACCAACCAGGAATGCTCCGACAAACAGCAGCATATGATTGGTAAATCCCATGATGATGACATTGTAGCCGATCAGTGAGAATACCGCACCCCAGAGGCATCCTGCCTTGACGCCAAAACGGTCATTCAGTCTTCCCAGAATGATGCTGCAAAGAATCGCTCCGATACTGACGCAGGTGTGAACTCTGGCACCGAATTCCGTCGATTCCAGAAGCTCCATGGTCGTACAGGTCGCAATATAGCCCGGAATGGCTGTACCATAGCTGTAACACAGGCAGGTCAGCCACGCAAGCCAGAAGGATGCTTTCGTAAAGGCTTCTTTTCTTGTAAGACCCCATTGATTGTCATTGATGTTTTTATCAGCGCTTTCTTCTTCATCTTCCTCGCCATACGGTCTGCATCCCACCTCTTCCGGTGTTTTGAGCAGGAAAAAGACTTCAGGAACCATCAGAATAAAGCCCAGTATGGCAACCAGCAGATATGCCATCCGCCAGCCGTATAAGGTAATAAACCTTGCCGACAGCAGCCCGAAGGCAACGGTAGAGGCATTTCCTAAGGCAATAATGATGCCTAGCACAGTACCGGCCTTCTTCTTAAACCACATGTTTATGATGACAGGAATGGCTACATAACCGGTAAATGCTCCGGCACTGCCTACAAGAAAACCGGAGACATAGAAGCCCCATACGCTTTTGTAGGTATACATCATCGCAATACCGATGACTTCAAGCAAGGTTGCAATACCTATCGTAATTCCAAGTTTTCTTTTGGAATTGATGATCTTGGCGGCAGGAACATAGAAAACAGACATTCCTACGGCATCGATACTTAGAAACAAAGTAAACTCGTTTACTTTACAGCCTAACTCATTCACTACAGGAGTAATGAAATTGCCTGTCATACAGCTTGTGGCTCCGGCTCCGATCTTCAGGAAAATCAGAGCGATCATAATCACCCAGGCATAATGAAATCTTCTTTTCTCCTTCATATCCTCCTACCCTTCTAACACTGAAAGAAACCGGGAAAACCGTTATCTTTCAATTTCACGGATCTTCTTGCAGTACTCCGCAACTATTTCTTCAACGATATATTCACCCCATTTGCCGTCCTGGAAGCAGGAACCTACCAGAGCTCCATCGGCATATTTCAGTCTTCTCTGACAGTTTTCAAGGTTGGTATCGCCGCCCAGAATAACAGGAATGTTGCCGTAGCCCTTTACGGACTTAACAGCTTTAATAAGCTCTTCATTGACAGCCTCATCAGGATTGCTTACTTCAATGGAATTTCCTCCGCTTCTCATAATGGCTGAAGTGAGATTTTTTACTTCAGAAAGATCGTTTCCGTACTTGAAATGCTTACTCGCAACCTCACACAGCATATCGATATTCTCAGCCGCAATCGCTTTACGGTAATTCATGACCTTCAAAGTATCTGCCACGATCGTGCCTGCAGCCGAATTGGTTGAACCGACAAGAGCTGTGCAGCGGATCCAGTCGGCACCGGTACATTTCGCTACCGCCATGGAAGGAGTGATGCAGTTTGTCATCAGCTGACATCCTATCACAAAATCTTCCTTGCCCATCTGATTCGCCAGATCACGTACTCTGGTAGTGATCATTGCCAGCGTTGCAACTCTGGCATAATCTGTATCATCGGTAACCGGATAGATTCTGTCTACCGACTGAACAAGACAGCCGTCTGCACCGCCGTTAATTAAACTTCTGACATCTTTCAAAGCCTTTTCTAAAGACCTTTCAACATCGCCGTCCTGATAGAAAGGAGTATTAGGCATCGGACGCAGGTGTACCAGGCCCATGATGCATTTTTTTCCGGATTCAGCATACTTTTCAAACATTTTATCTACCTCTCTTAATCAACTATCACAATCTTGCTTGATTTTATCGTATTGATCCCGCCCTCTTGCGAGAACAGCGGGTTGTCGCTTCCTGTTCCGCCAAAGTAAGGGTATTCTCTAAGCAGCGCAATGTAATTGCCCAGCATAAACAACGGAATAAAATTCATGATCGGGTTGACGTAATCGTGCTTTGTAGCCGGTAAAGTAACCACTTCTACACCGTCGATAAACGCTGATTTGTCCGTATCTGTCACCACAAAGACATTACGATCGGATTTCTTGGCAGAACCGATGGTTTCAACCGTTCTTGAAAAAGAAGCGCAGTTTTTGGATGCTACAAAAATCGTACCGATTTTATCTCTGTCCTTCTGGAAATAATCGATGTGGCACCAGTCTTCGCTGTCGTTCAAACAGTTCAGCGAACCATTCAGTTCAAAGAACTTTGCAACACCGAAGTAGGCAGTTGAAAAATCAACGCCTCCGCCTACAAAACCGAAGCCAAGATAGTCCTTCCAGGTTTTACTCATTTCATACACCTGATCATCTACGGCTGTAAGCACTTCGGGATCGCAGACCCTTCTTACATAATCGATGATTTCCGTCTTGAGATCCTGAAGTTCATCTTCACTCATGTTTCCGAAAAGAATTCCGGCATGTGCGCCAAACATCAGCGTTGTCAGCAATGCCGTAAAATAACTCCTGGTCTGGTTCGCCGGCGTATAAGGAGTTCCCGGAGCAGGTTTCTCGATCTCGATTTTCAGAATATGCTGCGCTTCTTTGGCCATTCTTGATTCCGGATTACCGGTGATTGCCAGTGTTGTGCAGCCTTTCATGGTAGCCCTTTTCATCGCTTCCGTAACTCTTGAACCGCCGCCGCTGACACTTATGACGATTACCAGTGTTTCTTCAGGATGTTCTTTGGAATAAATGAAGTGTCTGGCAACATCAATACAGCGAAGCGCATGATAGTCTCTGTCGCCGAACATTCTTGAGTTAAATTCTCTTGTAGCCAGGGAAGCGGCGTAGGAATCGCCGTTGCCGGTAATCACGATTCTTCTGATCCGTTTCAGCTCCTGATCAGAAATGGCATCGGAAATCCTGCCGTCCGTAAGCATATTGACGATCTTTTCGGCAAATTCAGGATAAGCCAAAAAGCCGTTTTTCATATTATTGTCTCTTGTGTCCATGATCTACCTCCTATAACGGTGCTTTCTGTGCAAGCTGATTCTCCACAACGGCAATATGATCCTTCCTCAGTTTTTCTTTCCTTAAACGCTTAATAAACGATGTTAAGACGACCAGGGAAAGAGAGAAAACAAACGGAATCATACTTGTAAATTCCGTCGGAATCATCAGAGCCTGCAGAATTACATTCATTGCGCTGGAGACTGCAAAAATGAAAGTAGTCAGAGTGACCCACACAGGATTGCCGCCGCCTACGGCATTCGCGGCAACACCGATAAATCCGCGGGCACTTGTCATGTTTCTGGTCCAGTTGGTCGCATAACCCATCGACAGGAACATGCCGCCCCAGGAAGCCAGGATCCCGGAAATCAGGATCGCGATCGTCTGCATCCTTTCCGGAACAATACCGACAGAACTTGCGGCATTCGGGTTTTCACCTACGGTTCTGATCCTGAGACCCAGGGTCGTTTTATAGATCAGAATATATACCAGAACGATCGACAGCAGTGCCATATATGTGATGACATTATGCCCCGATAATACCTGGCCGATGAAAGGAATATCCTTGATGATCGGAATATCGACAGTAGGGAAAGACAACGAGTGCAGCTGCATTGTAGAGCCCTTGTCGCCGGAAAATTCATAACAGACAAATACCGAGAAGTTGCTGGTGAACAGGTTTATGGCAACACCTGTCAGATTTGCCGGCGCTTTAAACTTCAGATGGAAGAACGCCAGTCCATAGCTCATCAGAAGGCCTGTAGCCATGCCTGCAATTGCGCCCCAGAAAAGGGAATTGGTCAATGCGCTGGCTATGGTTCCTAAAACAGCCGACATCAGCATCGTACCGTCAATAATGATGTTGGAGAGGCCGGACTTGGTTGACACCAGAGCGGCCATGGCCGCAAAGATCAGTGGCGTTGCCAGCCTTAAGATCGTGTAGAAGAAATATGGCTGAACCAATAAAGACAAAACATTACTCATCAGGCTGTCACCTCGCTTTCTGAAGCTTCATCCTTAAGCTGCTGCCTTCTCTCCGCGTTTTCGCGTGTAATTCTTTGCTGAAGCTTACCGAACATGCCCTTAGAGGCAATCATCAGAACCATGATGGCCTGAATGGCGTTGATCAGTTCATAAGGAATATCGGCAAAAATATTCATGACTGTTGCCCCGGTTCTGATATAACCCAGGAAGAACGAGGCAAAAGGAATAAACAACGGGTTGTTGTTTGACAGCGTTACCAGCATGAATCCGTCCCAGCCGTAGCCAGGTCCCTGCATCCAGTAGAAGCGAGAGAACTTTCCCAGCATTTCCATGCATCCGCCCAGACCGGCAATCGCGCCGCCGATCAGTGTAGTAATCAACGCGACTTTGCTTGCGTTGACGCCCATATTTACGGCGTAGTTCCGGTTGTTTTTGACAATGCTTGCCTGATAGCCGAGCTTTGTCTTGTACATGATAAACCAGCCTATCGCCACCATAAGCAGGCCGATAAAGAAAGCGATGGAAACCGAGGTATTCTTGATCAGTGACGGGAACTTTGCACTGGTATTGAAAGCATAAGTTGCAATGCCGATATAATCAGGGTCTTTGACCTTATAGTTCAGCAGATAGTTACATGAGTAATAAACAATATAGTTGAATAGCAGTGAGAATACAAACGGTTCAGCATTGAATTTGTTCTTGGCAATGATCGATACAGCCGAAACCAGCATGCCTCCAAGCATCGATGCAAGAATTGAAACAATGATATAAGCAATACCGTTTGGAAGCTGCAGTTTGGTTGTGACAATAGCCGTCAGGAATGCGCCAAGGAACAAAGAGCCTTCACCGCCCAGAACGACCTCGCCGGAAGCAAACAGCAGACATGTCGCAACACCGGTAAACAGCAGCGGTGTCATGTTCTCCATGATCGTACCTATGTGTCTAGGTGAGTTCAGCGGCCCGATAAAGAAAGATTTGAACGCTTTGCCAGGAGTTGAACTGATGATAAATACAACCACCATGATAATAGCGATCGCAAAGATCAGAGATGTGAATATCTTCAGAAGATTAAAGAATCTTTCAATCTGCTGCTGCTCATATACTTTTTTAAGCTTCATTGTATTTTACCTCCGCAATTTCTTCAGGAGTCTGAGCTTTCAGTCCCAGCATGTACTGACCCAGTTCATATTCGCTGACCTTTTTCATATCAGGGAAGTAAGCATTGATCTTGCCTTCATATAGAATGATCGCAGAATCGGCAACTTCAAACACTTCATTTAGATCCGCAGAAATCAGAAGAATCGCATAGCCCTCATCACGCATTGCGATCAGTTTCCGGTGAATAAACTTTGTCGCACCGATGTCGATACCGCGCGAAGGCTGATCTGCTACAACCAGCGGAACTGCATCTTTACACGAAGATGAAAGTTCTCTTGCCACAACGACCTTCTGGATATTGCCACCGGAAAGCATCCCGACAGGCTGACTGGAGTCTTTGCATCTGACGTCAAATTCTTTTACGACACTTTCCGCTACGTTTTTCAGTTTTCTCTTATTCAGGATATTGCACTTCTGATATTCCGCTTTTTCAATCAGATAAGGAACGACATTATCCTCGATCGTAGAACCTGCCGCTACACCAAGGACCATTCTGTCCTGCGGAATATACGCCATGATCTTTTCGTGGAGCTGTTTCAGAGTCTTTCCTTTAATTGATTCACGGTTGATCCGTATATCACCGATATCTATCGGTGATGTGCCGGTAATCATATCTACAAGCTCTCTTTGGCCGTTTCCTTCAATACCGCCGATCGCCAGGATCTCTCCTTTACGAACCGCAAAAGATACCTGGTCGACAACAACTTTATACTCGTTGTCCAGTTTTGTAACATTATCTACATAGAGAACCGTATCCGTAGGTTCAGAAGGTTCTTTATTCACCTCCAGGACCGCATCTCTTCCTACCATCAGGCGGGATATTTCATCGACGGTTATGTCCTTTGTTCCAAGCTCTTCATTTCCATGAACGTCATAGGTACCGACTGTCTTGCCCAGACGCATAACGGTCAGGCGGTCACACAGGTCAATAACTTCATTGATCTTGTGGGAAATAAAGATGATCGTATAACCCTTGTCTTTTAATGTTCTAAGCTGTTCAAACAGTACCGTCGTTTCCTGCGGTGCCAGAACGGCTGTCGGTTCGTCGAGTATCAGTATCTTGGCATCACGATACAATGCTTTTAATATTTCAACCTGCTGTTTCATGCCTACTGAAAGATCACGGATCCGGGCTTTCGGATCAATATTGAAATTATATTTTTCAATGATATCTCTGGTGTTCTTTTCAGCGGTTTTCATATCAACAAATATTCTTGCTTTTGATGGTTCCGAACCGAGAATCATGTTTTCTGTAACGGTC
>JAFZQL010000109.1 GCA_017620435.1 Erysipelotrichaceae bacterium | reverse complement strand
GGAAGCGATCAGATCAAAATCGGTTTCACTCATCCGGCCGCTTAATTCTTCCAGTCCGTAGTCGAATTCATGATTACCGAAAGTCGCAATGTCATAGTCTGCCGCATTCATCAGATCGATGATCAGTTCTCCTTTGGAAAGCGAACCCAGGACTCCGCCCTGCAGATAATCGCCGAGATCGATCAAACTGACAAATTCATGCTCCGATTTTGTGTCTTCCACCAGCGCCTTAAGGCTCGCCAGAGTCAGATTGTCTTCCACCCCGCACTGTACATCACTGGTAAAGAAGATATAAATATCATCTTTCTGAGCGGTTCTGTTCTGACATCCTGTCAGGACAAACATCAGGATCAGAACGGCTCCGATTATTCTTTTCATATACATAACCTTTCTTTTATTTCTACTTATTTATTTTACTACAGCAGTATCTTTCAGGAATACCTTTTGTTTTCTGCTCCTTTCCCGTATTTGTCAGATCACGGGATACAGGATAAAATGAAGACATGAATACCGATACGGATGCCTATCAGCAGTATCTCTATGCCCGGAAAAAAGCCAGGAAGACCCTGTTCCACGACCGGCTGAATCAGAAAGATCCTTACTTGAAAGTACTGGATCATATCGCGGATGAAAAGAGCTGCAAGGCTGTTGATCTGGGAATCATCGATGTTCCGGCAGATCTGATCATCGGAACAAGAACAGACGGACGGGCTGTTTCTTTTTCCAGCGATTTCATGCCGCTACTGAGCGAGAAAAGCGAATTTGCCGCAAAATGGATGAATGTCTGCCGTCATCACCTTTCTGATCAGGGCATTACGGAAGCGCCGCTGGCTTACGAATATCTGGGTAAATTCTATATCGCTGAAGGAAACAAAAGAGTCAGTGTTCTAAAGTCCTATGGAGCTCCTTTTATCCCTTTGCAGGTAACCAGACTACTGCCCGAAAGAAGTGAACGGGACAGCATCCGGCTGTACTACGAGTTTCTGGACTTTTACCGTCTTTCTCAGCTCTACTCTTTACAGTTTACCAGATCCGGCTATTACGACAGGCTTCTACGTTGTCTGGGCTACGACAAGGACCATGAATGGACAAGAAAAGAAAGGATCACTTTGATCGGTTTTTATGGCCGACTGGAAAATGAACTGGATAGAAAAGGAATTCATGAAAATCATGCCGACTGTCTGGTGGCGCTTCTGGAGATGTATACCTACGACTATCTGGTCGAGATGAGCGATAAACAGATGGATAAGGTCATAGCGGAAAACAGACAGCGTCTGGCCTATGGAAAAGGTTTCTATAATATCACCTGCGTCGCAGATGAAGAAGATCCTATGCTGTATTCCGAAAATGTGAAAGAAGCGCTGGAAGACACGGATTTTATTCTTTCCGCCGGGGATCTGAGCAAAGACTATCTTGAATACATTGTCACTTTGAGCAATAAACCTCTGTTCTACATTCACGGAAACCACGATGTCAGGTTTCTGAACGATCCGCCGCAGGGCTGCATCTGTATCGACGATGATCTGTATCTCTATCAGGGGATCCGTATCCTGGGTCTGGGAGGTTCTTTCCGTTATAACAGCGATACCCTGCAGTACAGTGAAAGGGAGATGGAAAAGCGTATCAGAAGGCTGAAACTGAAGATCGCGAAAGCAGGCGGCGTCGATATCGTTCTGACTCACGCACCGGTTAAAGGCTATGGTGATCTGCAGGATATGCCGCACTGGGGATTCGCCTGTTTCGATAAACTGCTGGAAGAACTAAAACCGCGTTTCTGGTTCTATGGCCATGTGCATACGAATTACCAGCCGTTCATGAAAAGGATACATGCCTGCGGCAAGACCATGATCGTCAATGTCAGCGGCAAGTATCTGGCCAGATATTAAACAATATGAAAAGCTCCTGCCGGAGCTTTTTTATTTTCCTTTGTATTCAAAGCACAGCATTGTCAGATCATCGAACTGTTCGGCTTCTTTCACGAATCCGCTGACCGCTTCCGAAACATTGCCGATGATCTCGTCAGGATCACCATCCGGTTCCAGATTCAGAGCATCGATCAGACGTTCCATACCGAACATTCTGTTATCGGCATCGCTTGCTTCCGGAATGCCGTCCGTATACAGGAAGAGCTTAAAGCCCGGCTGCAGTTCGAGCTGATACTCGTGATACTTTATATGGTCCATGCCGCCTATGACAAAGTCGTGCTTGTCTTTCAGCAGTTCAAAATTCCCGCCGGGCTTTCTGATAACAGGGTATTCGTGGCCCGCATTGGCTGCCGTAAGTATGCCTGTCGAGATTTCCAGAATTCCTAACCATACCGTTACGAACATCTCAGCCTGATTGTTGGAACAGATGGCTTCGTTGGTTTTGGCAAGGATCTCTGCCGGAGAGCGGCCCAGCATGGCACAGCTCTGCAGGATGATCTTGGAAACCATCATAAACAGTGCACCAGGTATTCCTTTGCCGGAAACATCAGCCATGACCATACACAGGTGATCTTCGTCAACCATAAAGAAGTCGTAGAAGTCTCCGCCGACACCCTTTGCCGGATCCATCAGGGCATAGATCTCAAACTCTTTTCTGTCCGGGAACGGCGGGAAGATATGCGGAAGCATGCTCTGCTGAATGTTGGCAGCCATCGTCAGTTCATTGCTGATACGTTTTTTCTCTTCTTCTTCCCGGTGTTTCTTTTCCTGCGCCTGCAGTTTTTCGTCGACATATGCTCTTACCATTTCAGCGATCAGCCCGCTGACACCCAGAACAGCTACGACATAAAACCACGGTTTTTCATAGAACGCTTTTTCTTTCACGATCTGTACCGTAATCGTCTTGCTGACCTGACCCATAGAGTCCATCAGGTCCATGACGAAATCATAGGTCCCGCCCGGAAGATTGGTATAGTGAGCAGGGAATACATCACTGCTGTGGCCGGTATTGCTGATTTTATCAATTCCTTCCAGTCTGTACGAAACGATCGGCTCAACCAGAGAATAGGTATAGACGTGGCCGTAGATCGTCAGCTTGGTAAAATTCTGCGGCAGAATGAATTTTCCGTTCTCATCCGGATAAACGGTACTGCCATCGATATCGACATAAGGAACAGCAGCTTTCAGGTTGCTGACATTCTCAAACGGCTCCTCAATGTTTACCTTCGCGATACCTGTCGTACCGGCGATATATAGATCTCCCTCTTCCGTCAGTGCGCTGTAGGAGTTTGCCGTAGCAATGCAAGGAAGGCCGTTGGACATGCTGTAATGGAAAGCATCTATGTCTTCATTCTTCAACAGATCTTCAATTTCGGCAATATAAATGCCGTTGCTGCATAATACCCACAGTTCCCCTTTGCTGTTTTCGTAAATGTCGAAGTTGTTGGAATAAGGGAAATTGCTGACGGTGGTCACTTCATAATCTTCATTCAGATAGGCCAGCGAATCACCGGTCACGATCCAGTAAACATGGTGATCTTCATCATACTTGATCCGCATGACTGCTCCGGAAGTCAGACCGTCCCGATAATTGATTTTTTTCGTTCCGTTCTTGGAAACGATAAAGATGCCGCCGCCGTCGCTGCCGATTATGATATCTCCGTTCTCTCCTTCTTCCAGGCAGAGGATTTCTGTATTGGTTATGTCGTCGGATTCATCATAGGAGGCGACAACGCCGTCCCCTTCGATGACGCTGACTCCACCGGTATTGGCGACAAGGATCGATCCGTCTTTCCGTTCGCATACCATTCTAATCGCATCAGAATAAAGACCGTTATTGACATTGAATACCGTAATCTCGCCGTCATCATAACGAAGCAGACCGTAACGGTTCCAGGTAGCAAGCCATAGACGCCCCTTCGAATCGGATATGATGGAACGGATACGGCAACCATCCAGCATCTGTAAAAGATCGCTGAATTCAAGATCTGTACCGTCTGCTGTGGACACTTTCTTCAGCGGCCATTCATTTACCATACCGCTGTCATCAAAAATCATCAGGCCTTCATCTGTTGCCGCAAACAGTTTCCCATCAAGCATGCATGTCGAATTGACCACTCTGTCAGAAACACCGTACCGTTCAAAAAGATCGACAAAACGGTTCGGAACGATTTTCATGACTCCCTGTCTGGTTGAAGTAAACCACAGATTGCCTTCATAGTCCGTCATCACATGACCGATGGAATTGTTCATTGGTACATTTTCCAGCTTATGGAAACCGGTCCCATTCAGAACGCCGGTTCCGTTTCTGGCACAGATCCAGATGTCACCATCTATGTATTCAAAGGACTGTACCTGAGAAAGCGGTGAAATATCAATCGGATCGGAAGTAATCTGCCCTTTATAGATATTCTCATGATAAACAAGAGAGTCAACGGTTTCAAAATAAACAAGATTTGGATCTTCAGGATCCGGGAATATGCAGTTTACTCCTTTGATTGCCGTATTCTGAAAAGAGAAATAGCGGTATACGGCACCGTTGCGGATCAGGAATACATCTCCGGAATTGGTTATTCCGTAGATCGTTCCATCTGCCGCCATCCTTAGATCGTGCAAAAAGGCATCCTTAAGACTTGCGTGTTCCAGATAATGAGGATTAAGATCGCCGTCAAACACAAGCAGCCCCTGCGTCGTAGCAGCCAGTATTCTGCCTTGAGGATCCTCAATGATTGAACGGATCGAAGGGGATTTCAGTCCTTCTTGATGTCCCCACTTTCTGTATTCTCCATGGTCCAGCATTGCAATGCCATTGCTGTTGGTTCCGATCCACAGACGGTCTTTGCTGTCGACATACAGACATTTTACGCTGGTGATCCCGGTCGTGGAATCCATCCGTTCAAAGGTGCTGCCGTCATAACGGATCAGACCGCTGTAACTTCCGATCCAGATAAAACCGTCCGATGTTTCCACGATATCGTTGGCTTCCGAAGTCGGCAGTCCATTCGTATTATTATAAAGTACAGCCGAATATCCTTCGCTTTGTCCGATCGGATCTACGGCTACCGTACCGTTGTGCTTGCCGGAACTGTTCCAGTTCTCATCCTCTTCTTCACTGATGATCGGTCTGACAGACTGCAGCAGAAAAACAGAAACCGTCAGAATACATAAAAAAACAATAACGATCCTTCCTGCAAGATGAATACTGTGTTTATATTTCCTAGTCATTTTTTCCTCTTTATAGCATTATTATATCGTTTCATCATAATAAGTACCAAATAAAAAAGCTTCCTGATGGAAGCTTTTTTACTTAAACTAATTCGATCGTTGCCATCGGAGCGGCATCACCGCGTCTGATACCGGTCTTAACGACTCTGGTATAGCCGCCGTTTCTGTCTTTATATCTCGGGGCAACTTCTTCAAACAGCACGCTTAATGCTGTCTTGCCGTCTTTTGTCGTCACGTTTCTCAGATAAGCTGCAGCGTTTCTTCTGGCTGCCAGGTCATCTTTCTTCGCAACAGTAATCAGATGGTCAACAACGCTTCTTAATTCCTTGGCTTTCATTTCAGTCGTTTCGATCTTGCCTTTCAGGATCAGATCCGTTGCCAGGTTTCTGAATAATGCTACTCTATGATCGGCTGTACGGCCTAGTCTGCGATTCCACATATTTTCATTTCCCCCTTAGTCATTGTGTTTGAATGATAAGTTAAGAGCCTGCAGTTTTTCCTTAACTTCCTTGAGCGATTTCTTGCCCAGATTTCTGACTCTGCTCATCTCTTCTTCTGTCTTCTGTGTCAGTTCTTCAACGGTTGAAATACCGGCTCTCTTCAGACAGTTGTAAGATCTTACGGTCAGATCCAGATCATCGATCGACATGTTGACTTTCTTGGCATTTCCTTCGTTGACATAGTCTTTCATGACGGAATCCATTTCACTGATTTCCGCATCGATATTTGTCAGCAGATCCAGATGCGAGATCAGGATCTTGGCAGCCAGAGCAAGCGATTCTTTCGGATCGATAGAACCGTCTGTCCATACTTCCATCGTCAGTTCATCATATTTGGCTGACTGTCCGACACGGGTCGGTTCAACCGTATAATTCGCTTTTACGACAGGTGTATAAATCGAGTCGGTATAGATCGTACCGATACCCTGGGAAGAACCCTGGTAGAGAAGCTTGTTTTCGTCAGCGGAAACATAGCCTCTGCCTTTTCTGGCCAGCAGTTCCATTTCCAGTTCTCCGCCCTGATCCAGATGAGCGATTTCCAGCTGAGGATTGAGGATCTCTACACCGGCCGGAAGAATGATGTCTTCTGCCTTGACGGTGCATGGACCCTTGGCCGAAATCCTTAAAGTATACACGTCATCATCCGTAATATCCAGAATCAGACTCTTAATGTTCAGTACGATTAATGTTACATCTTCTCTGACGCCCTTGATCGATGAGAATTCATGGAATACACCGTCGATCTTTACGGAATATACCGCGCCGCCAGGTAAGGATGAGAGCATCGTTCTTCTTAAGGCATTTCCTAATGTTGTGCCGAAACCTCTTTCTAATGGAGAAATAACAAATCTGCCGTAGTTTTCTGATTCAACATACTCACTTACTTTAAATTTAGGACGTTCAAATTTGTTCATATTCTCCTCCTTATCCTCTAGGTTTCTTAGGTGGACGACAGCCGTTATGAGGAACAGGTGTTACATCATTGATGGCCGTGATCTCCAGACCGGCTGTAGACAGTGAACGGATCGCCGCTTCTCTGCCCGGGCCAGGTCCCTTGACGTTAACTTCAACCTTCTTCATGCCGTGATCCATGGCAGTCTTTCCGGCAGCTTCAGCAACCAGCTGAGCGGCATACGGCGTAGACTTACGTGAACCCTTGTATCCTAATGCACCGGCACTTGACCAGGCGATAACGTTGCCTGCTTCATCAGTGATCGTAACGATTGTATTATTGAATGTTGAGTGGACATGTGCAACGCCACTGGCAATATTCTTCTTGACACGTCTTTTACGTGTG
>JAFZQL010000013.1 GCA_017620435.1 Erysipelotrichaceae bacterium | reverse complement strand
TCCGTTCAAAGGGCGATCACTTTCAATGAAAACCTGCAGATTACGGAAATGAAGGGTTCCGATATCTATGATCTGTTCGAACTGATCCATGATCCGGAGATATTCGGAAACAATGCGGAACTGATGTTTTCCGGTCTGTGTGTTAAGATCGATCATACCCGGGATACAGGACATAAAGTCGTCTGGATCAAAGACTTAAACGGAAAGGACATCGATCCTGAGCAGATCCTGAGTGTTTCCACCAGCAAGTACATGTCTACGGGAGGAAACGGAACAAGAACTTTTGCAGAAAGATTCAATTGGAGAGAACTCAACATAAAGATCCATGACGCGATCGCAGAATACTTGAAACAAAAAGGAAGAATCAAAGGAGAAACGGATGGACGCTATGAATTCATAGGATCCCCGGAAAACAATAATTCTCCATGGTAGAAAAATGATACAGATCAATATCCTTTCACATGCCGACTATTCCGGCAGGATCAGAAAAGATGAGGAGTCCAGTGGGCTGGATCATTTTGTCTGTGCCGTAAACAAGATACGCAATGAAGACCCGGAACACTGTCTGCTTCTCGATGCCGGAGACAACATTTCTCATCTTCTGTGGGGTGATTTCATTCCTGAAGCGATCAAGCTGCTGAAAACCGATGTTTTCGAATTGGGCAATCACGAATTCGACAGAGGGGAAGAAGATCTGGAAACAAGGATTTCACGATTCAATGATCAAGTAGAAGTAGTGTGTGCCAACATTGTAAAGAAAAAGGACGGTTCTTTTGTGAAGGGCGTCAGTCCTTATGTTCTGTTGGAAAAGGGCGGCATTAGATTCGGCATTCTCGGCTTATGCACGGAATACACCCCATACATGGTTACAGGGCCGATGATCGAACCGTTCAAGGTTTTGAATAGCGTAGAGTGTGCCAGAAAATACATTCCGGAAATGCACCGGAAAGGCGCAGAAATCATCATTGTCTTGACTCATTTCCCGTTCTATGAAGATCGTACAGGAGAACTGTTCGATGTTTTCAATCAAATCAAAGATCTGCATCCTGATGTGATGATCGGCGGACATATTCCGGGAGACTTTGCAGAAGTGATCGACGGATGTGCCATTACGAAAGCCGGTTTTGGGGGAAGAAGCCTGGGACAAACTACACTCTATTTTGATGAAATAGAAAGAAAAGTGATCAGGAGCGAAGCAGAAATCATCGATGTCATGAAGGAAGATGGAAACGATCTAGAAGTTGAAAGTATCCTGGAAGATGTCCTAAAACCGCATCTCTACTATTTTGAAGAAGCCAAAGCGGAAGTCGCAGAAGACATTCCGATGCGTCTGGATTTCGAATCAGAGATGGGAGATCTATTAAGTGATGCAGTACGTGAAGAAATGAATGCTGATTTTGCCTACTTCAACTGCACCAGCTGCGGGCGCTTTCTTTCCAAAGGTCCTCTGACCAGATCGGCAATCGCCGATGCGATGGGCTTTAACGATTATCTGTATACATCAGAATATACAGGTAAGGATATTTACGATCTGTTTGAACACATCCATTATCCGGAACGCTTCGGCAACAACGGCAATATCATGTTTTCCGGTTTAAGAGTAAAGATGGACCATACAAAACCTGCCGGGAAGAAAGTTGTATTCATCAGGAAACAGAATGGTGAAGATGTAAAGCCTGACGATGTGTTCACTGTCGTAACATCTCAATACATGTCATCGGGAGGAAACGATACCGGAGAGATCGCCGGAAGAGTGAAATGGAAGAATACCGGCATCAGGATCCATGATGCCTTGTGGAACTACTTCAGTCATTTTAAGACCATAGAAGGAAAAAAGGACGGACGTTATCTGTTTATCGGAAAACCGGAAAACGACAACAGTCCGTGGTAAAAAATATTATGTCAAAACAAAACCTGTCAGCAGACAGGTTTTGTTGTGTTCTGTTAGATATGTCTTCTGAGCGTATCTTCTACCAGATCCCAGAACTTGTCCAGATCGATGCTAAGCCCGACAGTAGCGTTCGGTTTCTTATGATATCTGTCATTGGCATCGCAGACCGTTCTGCCGTAGCAAGGGCCGTAGCGGTTCGTATCGATCTCAACGAACATGTCCTGTGTCTTGTACAGTTCAGGCGCTACCAGATAAGTTACAGCCGTTACATCGTGAACAGGTCCTGCATCAAGACCGTTCACCGCCTGTGAACTGAAAGTAAAACGCATAATATCGCCAAAGAGTTTTCCGGCTTTGTTTCCGATCCCTTCCATTCTTTCGATGATCTTCATATTGGCTAAGGCGGTGTTCGTCAGATCCAGAGGCATCATCGTGATCTTTACACCGGAGCTAAAGACGACATGTGCGGCTTCCGGATCGGCATAGATGTTGAATTCACCGGCAGGAGAGGCATTTCCCAGGCCTACCGCACCGCCCATCAGGACGATCTCTTTGATCTTCGGAATGATCCCTGGTTCCATTCTCATCGCGGTAGCGATATTGGTCAGAGGTCCAACCGGAACCAGCGTAATATCACCATCGCTTGCCATCAAAGTATCGATCAGGTACAGCACGGCATGTTTCTCTTCCGCTTTTTTATGCAATTCTCCAAAGACCGGTCCATCCAGTCCTGTCTCGCCATGTACGTCATCCGCAACATACTGCTCTCTCACCAGAGGCAGACTCATCCCGCCGTATACAGGCACATCAAGTCCCAGATGATCCGCTACATGCAAGGTATTCTTCAGCGTTTTCGGCAAGGTCTGATTCCCCGCAACAACAGTCACACCCAGCAGCTCGATGTCAGGATGCTTCGAAGCAATCATCAGAGCGATCGCATCATCGTGTCCGGTATCACAGTCCAATATCATTTTTCTCTTCATGATCTATTCCTCTTTTCACTTTAATCATAGTATGATTAAGATAAGAAAAATAGGAGATACTTCCTATATTTGATTAAGATGGAAAAGATTTACGATAAAGAAACAGTAAAGGAATAT
>JAFZQL010000108.1 GCA_017620435.1 Erysipelotrichaceae bacterium | reverse complement strand
GCTCTTTCATCAAAACGTTTCTGATTCTCCATCGTACAGCAGATCTCGAGATTCGGATACCGATTGAGATTAGGAATACACTCAGATATCCTTTCCGGTCTCTTGGTGATACAGAAGAAACGACAGTCTGATCTTTCCCTGATCATGGACAGCACATCTTCCCGCCATTCATCGGCTTCTTCTATGAAGAAATCGGATGAGAAGCACATGGCAAAAACGGTTCCTGAGGGATAAGTATACTCTCCTTTTCTGTTTTTTCTGACCGGAAGGTCAAAAGATCTTGTCTTATAAATGATACTGCTGTCTTTTCCAATCGATTCGTCTCTGCGGTAGACGTAGCAGTGCAGACATCCTTCCGATTTCCTGTGACATCCGTGCCAGCAGTTGTAGGTAATCTCCATATTTCTATTCTATAATGGAAGAAAGGCAGGTATGTTATGAAAACATCAGCGTTCATCAGGAAATACTATTTAGACCGTTCCGATTCGCGTTCAGTCAAATGGTCCAGAGGCAGAAAACAGGGCTGTCTGCCGATGTGGATCGCCGACATGGACTTCAGATGCGATGAAAGAGTAACAAGGGCTCTAAAGGACTTTATTCAGGCCGGAGACTACGGCTATACCAATCTGCCGGATGATTACTATCAGGTCTTCTGCAGCTGGCATGAAAAAAGGAATCATATCCTGTATCAGCAGGAATGGATCCGTTTCACCAAAGGAGCCGTCAATGCGATGTATCAGATCATTCATTCGCTGACAGAAGAAAATGATGCGATTCTGATCAGCACGCCTTTGTATCCTCCGTTCAAGGCAGCGATCAAAAACTGTAAAAGAAAAGTGATTGAATCACCGATGAAGAACGATGACGGCTATTTCACTTTCGATTACAAAGATATTGAAAAGAAGTTCAAAACAAAGAATGTAAAGATGCTGATGCTGTGTTCTCCTCATAATCCTGTCGGAAGAGTCTGGAAAAAAGGAGAACTGGAAGAACTGTTTGAACTGTGCAGGAAGTATCATGTTCTGGTATGTTCCGACGAGGTCCACTCCGATATCATCATGCCGGATCAGGAATTCATTCCTTCACTCGCCCTGAAGAAGTATCAGAACCAGACCATCTCCATCATTGCCGCTTCCAAGAGTTTCTCTCTGGCAGTATTCTCACACTGTCATGTGGTGATTCCTAACAAGAAAATCAGAGACCGTTTCATCCGTTATCAGCAGGAAAACAACACCGCTTCGGTGAATGCCTTTAATGCTTTGCCGACCTACTACAACTACATCTATGGAGAGGAGTGGCTGGATGCGGTAAACAATGTCATCTTCGACAACTATCACTATCTGAAACAGGAACTTGGCGGATACATGGAGATGAGTAATCTGGAGGGATCCTATCTGCTATTTCTGAATCTGGGCAGATACAATACCTGTAAATCGGCAGCCGAATGTCTTGCCGATCGATGCAGGATCCTGGCAAATCCGGGTGAAAGCTTTGGAAAAGGATATGAGAACTGGGTACGCCTGAATCTGGCAACGTCTCCGGAAAACATTAAAAAAGCTGCAGACAGTGTTCTGCAGCTGATCAGATCAAAAGAAAAATAACAGCAATTGCTGTTATTTCTTTTTTCTTAATAAAGGCAGATAGCAGATCCCCAGCAGTATGAATGCCAGGACGATGATTACTGCCAGGTAGAGATGCCATTGCCACAGCTGAGTCAAATGCAGACCGATCGGATTCTGGTAGGTAAAGAAGAAGTTCGGCCAGAAATCGACGTGCAAAAGTTCGCCATTCAGATAAGTCGGTGAAGCCAGCATGGAGTTGACATAGAGGGAAACAAAGCCCAGTACCAGGATCGTAATCACGGAAGAATAGTAGTGTTTCTTTTCCCATTTGATTTCTTTTGACATTACGATACAGAACGCCAGCGCGATCAGCATCGAATGATACAGGAAGAACTGATAGGCCATCGGATGGACGAAAGCTTTCTCTACCGGAATGCTGGTGGTGAAGATCGATGGCATTGCCAGCGCCAGAAGCGCACCGATCAGACAGGTCGGATACATGAAGGCAAGTATTGTTTCTCTGAACTTCTTGTTTTCCGTAAAGCGTACATAGAAGATCAGCAGGATCTGAATAGAACACATGTGCAGAGGCAGGTGGTTGGTTGGAATATACGGATAGATGATCGAACCGTCTGCGGACGGAACCAGTTCAATCACGCTGAAGACCTTTGTCACTTCCGATAAAACACAGACTACGCAGGCAGATGTCAGTACCTGCTGCAGAGACGGTCTTTTCTTTTTATATGCCAGAACCAGAAGAACAACTACGACTGCACAGATTGCGAGCCAGACAAAATGACGCCATGTAAACATAATGATTTCCCCTATTTCTAATTGATTTAATTATAACTCCATGAGAATAAAACCTGTAATAATGTTTATGAATTAAAAAGCTGCACACTGCGGCTTTATGTTTAGTACTTCGTTCTGACTACATCCATGAATTCACGGACCAGTTTTTCATCGACTCTGTCTCCGGTTTTAAATCCTCTTCCTACGATCACAGCGTCCGCATACTCGAAATAATCAAGAACATTGGAAGTTTTAACACCGGATCCGACAATGATCGGAAAATCGCCGATCTCTTCCCGCATCAGCCTGACATCATCGACCGTAATACGCTTACAGCTGTCGTTTTCAGTAACGACGATCGCGTGGGCATCATGGCCGATCGCATTATGGGCAAGTTCGTTGATCGGAACATCCGGATTGCCGTATGTTTCTGCCGTATGTACATCGGCAAACAGCATGACTTCGGCAGGATAGTCTTTCATGACTTTCGACAGAGGTGTAGAACAGGCAGGAATATAGCCGAAGGAACCTGCGCGGTTATCAACAAAAGCTTCCAGCCTGATAAAGTCGGCGTTCACGGCCCAGGCCATGATCCATTCCTGATACCAGGCGTTCATTTCGACATTGACACCGAACGGAATTGGACAAATGTCTCTGATCTTGGAAGCGATCGCCGTCATCAACGTATAGGATTCCCAGGGAATCTCATCGGCATACTGTGGCCAGTCGTTGAAGTTTTCCAGCATAATCGCATCGACACCGCAGTCGATCAATGTTTTTGCGTCTTCTAAAGCAAACCGGATAATCTCTTCCTTGTTTCCTTTGTATGCGGCATTGGCCGGCAAAGGAAGCAGATGCACCATACCGATTACTTTCTTCTTTCCGTCAAAAAACTCTTTCATTATATGTTCCTCCTATTTGATCGTCATGCCGCCGTCTACCACGATATTTGCGCCATTGATATACGACGACTGATCGCAGCACAGGAAATAAACGGCATTGGCGATCTCTTCCGGTTCTCCGGGACGCCTGATCGAACCGTAGCTGATCCAGTTCTCCGGATCTTCGATCCCGAGTTTCCGGTAGTTCTCGATCGTCTTCTCCATCATGCAGGTGTTGACCCAGCCCGGAGAAACGCAGTTACAGCGTATCCCCTGGGAGCCGTATTCATTCGCTACCGTCTCGCTCATGCCGATCACGGCCCACTTGCTGGAACCGTAGCCTACTTCAAAAGAATAGCCGCGCATTCCGGAAACAGAACCGAAGTTGACGATGGATCCTTGTTCTCTTTTGAGCATCTCCGGAATCACATTCTGAATCATCAGGAATGTGCCGAAAACGTTGACCTCATAGACTTTCCGGAAGTTTTCGAAAGAATAGTCCACGATCCTGTCGTAGCTTCCACAAATCCCTGCGGCGTTCACCAGTACATCGATCCTCCCATAACGGGTAATGATCTCTTTGATTCCCAGCGCTACGGCATTTTCATCCGTAATATCCAAAGGACAGACCATGATCCTTTCTCGTTCGAATTGATTCTTCTCTATTGCCTCTTCGATCTGTTCAAGTTTCAGGTCCGCCATTACGACATCATAGTTTTCTGTCAGGAACTTCTCGACGATCCTGGAACCGATCCCTCCGGAAGCTCCTGTAACGATACATACTTTATGATCTACCATATTCAAACCGGATTTCCGTCCTAGTAGCAGACCTCAATGATATTGTCTTCAAACATGATCGCCCTGAATTCCTGTCCGCCTACGGTAGCAGGTTCATACAGGATCTCGTATCCATCAGCTTTGGTTTTGGAAAGGATCTCTTCGAACCTTTCCCTGCTGCCGACCTTGATACAGATATGGATGTAACCGGCATTGTTTCTGTCCTTAAGCGCATCGATCACTTCCGGTTTAGTCATCAGCTCGATCTTCGGATTCTCGTCGAACTTCATGATGTAGGATTTATATCCGTTGTCTTCCGAATACTCCGCATGCAGCGTTGCACCGAAGTATTCCTCAAAAAACCTTCTTGCGCCTTCCAGGTCCTTTACCATCAGACCTACATTACTGATTCTCATATATGCTCCTTTCAGTTATTCCTCTTCCTCTTTCCTTAAGATCCTTCTCAGGAAACGCTTTGTCGCATCCTGTTTTGGATTGGAAAGGACTTCTTCAGCATTTCCCTCTTCTACAACAACGCCGTCTTCCATGAAGATGACCCTGTCGGCGACATTTCTGGCAAATTCCATTTCATGGGTAACGACAACCATGGTCGTGCCTTCCCTTGCCAGCTTGACCATGACTTCCAGGACTTCTCCCGTCAGTTCCGGGTCAAGAGCCGATGTCGGTTCATCGAAGAGGATGACTTCCGGCTTTGTAGCCAGGGCTCTGGCAATGGCGACACGCTGCTGCTGTCCGCCGGAAAGCTGGTCCGGATAATAGTCGGCCCTGTCGACCATCCCGACCTTCTGCAGCATTTCCATAGCCGTTTCTCTGGCTTCTTCTTTCGGAATCTTCCGGGCAGTTGTGAGGCCTTCCATGACATTCTGCAAAGCTGTCATGTTCCGAAACAGATTAAAACTCTGGAAGACGAAACCCATCTTCATCCGCAGTTCCTTGATCTCTTTCTTGGTGGTCTTGCGGATATCCTTGGACAGATCGTCAAAGGTAAAGATGCCGTCATCCGCCTGTTCCAGGAAAGCCATGCATCTCAGCAGAGTGGTCTTGCCGGATCCGGAAGAACCGATCACGGCAATTACCTCGCCTTCATTGACTTCAAAGTCGATTCCTTTCAGTACCTGATTGGAACCGAAGGATTTATGTATGTTTTTTACTCCTAGCATGATCTCATCCCCCTACTTCTTCGTCTCCTCTTCGGCAGGCTGTTTCCATTCCAGCCGTCTTTCCATGTAAGACTGCAGTTTTGTCAGGATCGTACAGATCATCAGATAAATAAAACCAGCCTCCATGTACATCCAGAACGGCTCGTAGTAGACAGCAGCGACTCTCTTGGCGACCGACATCATTTCAATGACCGTAATGGAGGATGCCAGTGAAGTATCCTTGGTCAGGCCGATCAAAGAACTGAACAGTGGCGGGAACGCAACTCTTGCTGCCTGAGGAAGCACAATGTGGGTCATGACCTGGAAATAGTTCAGACCGATCATGTAGCCTGCTTCGCTCTGACCGATCGGAACCGACTGAATCGCGGAACGGATGATCTCCGAGTTGTAAGCGGCAAGATTCAACGAAAATGCGATGACCGCAGCAACATATCCATTGAAATTGATGCCGAAAGAAGGAAGACCGAAGAAGATGATAAACAGCTGCAGCATCAGCGGTGTTCCTCTAAAGATCCAGACATAGAATCTAGCGAACTGCTTCAGTCCTTTGATGTTGGCGACCTGGACCAGAGCCAGGATCAGCGCCAGGATCAGACCAAAGAAAAACGACAGCAGCGTCAGAGTGATCGTGATCTGTAGGCAGGGTTTCAAGAGTTTCGGAAAAGACTCAACCATGATCCGGATGATCCTCCAGACCCTGGTTCCCAGCGTTTCTGTGATCCAAATACCAATATCGTTCATGATAAGCTCCTTAAAGAAAATCAGCGATAATTGTTCAACTATCGCTGATTATAATAGTGTCACATTATTCTTTTATTCTGCAAAAGGATTAAAAGTCAAATCCTGATGGAACCACTTTTCAGAGTATTCAAGCAGTTTGCCGCTTTCTCTTAATTCGGCAATTGCCGCATTGAATTCTGCCAGCAGTCTTTCTTCTCCCTTGCGGCAAGGAATCGACACTTCATTGACATCGGATTCAATCTTGAAAGCCACTTCCAGTTCATCTTCCGGATGATTCTTTCTGTATTCACCTAGAACGGCGTCATTGAACATACAGAAATCGGCATTACCACTCAAGACGGCCTGTGCACACTGGGTCGGGTCATCGATTGGTACGATCGTAACACCCAGCTCTTCCAGACGTGGAACCCAGCTGTTGGTGGCGTTTGTCGCAATCTTCAAACCGTTCAAATCTTCTAATGATTTCAATCCAAGCGGATTACCTTTTGGCACAACGACCTGTCTGGCTGTAAAGCAGTAAGGATCTGAGAAATCGTATGTTTCTCTTCTTTCATCAGTAGCCGTAACATCGGCGATGACTGTATCCCATCTACCGGAATTGATTCCTATCAGCAAGGCATCCCATTCCGCCATAACGAATTCAATTTCAACACCTAAATGTTCTGCAACCGCTTTGGCAACGTCGACGTCATATCCGGCATAGTTTCCGTCATCATCAACGAAGTTGAACGGAGGATATGTGCCCTCGATACCAACGACTAGTTTACCAGCTTTCTTGATCGCATCCAGTTGATCAACAGGTTCTTCTTCCTTTTTGGCGCATCCGGCAAATAACGATAATACTAAAACAAGCACAAATAAAAACGTAATCTTTTTCTTCATTTCAATCCTTCCTTTCTTTGTGTTGTATTTTCTCATTTCTTTCTAATTCTATTCTATAACGGATTCTTCTCTGTAACAGAGAGATTTCTTTCTTTCATCATACATCATTCACATCTCCTAAAAAAGAGAAATGACTGCAATACCATCTGTTTTGTATAATAGATTCATATGAGAATACAGCTGTGTATCTTCGACATGGACGGTCTTCTGATCGACAGTGAAAGCGTGTGGTACAAGAGCGCTTCAGCCTGCAGCGGGAAGTACGGCTTTGATGTCCCGGATGAACTGATCCTGGGTACGATGGGTCTTAACGATACAG
>JAFZQL010000107.1 GCA_017620435.1 Erysipelotrichaceae bacterium | reverse complement strand
CGGAATAGATATCCTTTTCCGTATTGATCAGTTCGGTGTATGTTCCCGCAAAAGGTACACCGATCCTGTAATCGGTATAGGAGATCGGCTTCATGTTCAGAACGACAAGGAAACAGTTCTCTTCATCATATCTGGTATAGATATAGACGGACTGTTTGTAGTTATCCGCATCGATCCATTTGAATGACAGCGGATCGTAGTCGTAGGCATAGAATGCCTTGTATGACAAGTAAATATGGCACAGATCCCTGAACAGATGGTTGAACGAATCATGAGCCGGATACTGCAGCAAATGCCAGTCCAGACCTCTGGATTCATCGAATTCCCGGTACATCGCAATATCATTTCCTAAGAAATTAAGCTTCTTCCCCGGATGGGTAAACATGTACAGGAAGAGGTTGCGGCACTGTTTGAACTGATCCTCGTAGCTGCCCCACATCTTGTCGACGATAGTCTTCTTGGAATGGACGACTTCATCATGCGACAGAGGCAGGATGAACTTTTCGGAATAGAAGTACGCCATCGAGAAGGTCAGCTGATTGTGATGATACTGCCGGTATTCCGGATCCATCTTGTAGTATTTCAGGGTATCGTTCATCCAGCCCAGATCCCACTTGTAGTCGAAGCCGAGACCCTCATATTCCGTCGGAACGGTGACTTTCGGGAAATCGGTGGAGTCTTCCGCTATCAGCATGACATCAGGATGTTCCTTCTTGATCGAATAGTTGAAACGCTTCACGAAAGAAAGACCGGATTCGTTTCTTCCCAGATTCTTGTTTCCGTCAAAGAAAATGATGTTGGAAACGGCATCCATTCTAAGACCGTCGAAGTGATATTCATTCAGGAAGATGTTTGCGGAGGACATCAGATAGGAAATGACCGGTCCGGAACCCAGATCGAACTGGTAGGAACCCCATTGCGATCTGGAGATCTTCGGATCTTTGTATTCATAGCACGGTTCGCCATCGAAATTGCCCAGACCGAAAGCGTCTGTCGCAAAATGTACATAGGCAACATCCAGGATCACACCGATGCCGTTCAAATGGCATTCGTTGACAAAATCCATGAGATCCCATGGTGTGCCGTAACGGCTGGTAGCAGACAGGAATCCCGTTGCCTGATAGCCCCAGGAACCGTCGAACGGATGTTCGACGATCGGCATCATTTCAATATGGGTATAGCCCATTTCCTTTACGTAAGGGATCAGCTGTTCCTTCAGTTCCCTGTAGGTCGTAAGATCTCCCTCGTGCTTAAATCCGTTAACATGTACCTCGTAGATATTCAAAGGATTCTCATAAGAGAACTTTCTGCTGTTCATGTACTCCTGATCGGTAAACTGATACTGGGACAGGTCATACATGACTGAAGCGTTGGAAGGACGTCTCTCACTGTAGAAAGCATATGGGTCGGACTTGTCTGAAAAGCTGCCGTCTTTATGGTAGATCCGGAAACGGTAGGAATAGATACACTCGCATTCCGGAATCACCAGATGCCAGATGCCTCTGTCATCTACTTTTTCAAACGGATAAAAAACCTGGAATCCTTCTCTGGACATAAACACATCGATTCCCGCAGCATGCGGAGCCCACAGATAAAACTCGACGCCATTGCCGACTTTGTGGCAGCCCATGTATTTATAAGCCTGTGTATCTATACCCAGGAAGAAATAGTCCAGATTCATTTGATCAGTACCCTTCTATACAGTTCTTCATATTCTCTCGCCGATTTTGCGAAAGATACATCATATTTCATCGCATTCTTGATCAGCATCTTCCATCTTTCAGGATATTCGCAGTACTGCGTATAGGCGTAGTTGAACGCATTCAGGAAATCATGAACGGAATAAGGACCGAACGTGAATCCCGTTCCTGTCATCTCGTATTCGTTCAGAGGTTCAACCGTATCCTTCAGACCGCCCGTCTCTCTGACAAACGGCAGTGTTCCGTAACGCATGGAGATCAGCTGAGAAATGCCGCACGGTTCAAACAGCGAAGGCATCAGCAGCATATCCAGACCCGCATACATGTTGTGGGCAAGCGCTTCATTGTAGCCGCAGTAGTAGACGAAACGTCCCTTGTTTTCGTTCTCCAGCATCTTGAAGGAGTATTCATGCTTGGACTCGCCTGTACCAAGAATAGCCACCTGTACATCTTTCCTCAGGATATCCTGAATGGCACCCAGAACAAGATCGGCTCCCTTCTGGAACGTCAGTCTTGAAACCATACCGATCAGCAGAGTATCCGGTCTCTCTTCCAGACCGAGCTGGTACTGCAGGGAACGCTTGTTTTCTCTCTTGCCTTTCAGATAGTTTCTGATGCCGTAGTTGTAGTAGATGTTTTCATCGGTCATCGGATTAAAGGAATCCGTATCGATGCCGTTGACGATACCGTAAAGATCCGCTCCGCGGTAGCGCAGGATCACATCCAGATTGCTTCCGTATTCCGGTGTCTGTATCTCCTGGGCATAGGTCCTGGATACTGTCGTAACATAATCCGCGAACACGATACCGATCTTCATGAAGTTGCAGTAGTCGTTGTATCTCAGATCGCCGTTCTCATAGTAATGATAATCAAATGCCAGATAATCAAACAGAACCTTCTTGTCGTATTCGCCCTGATAGGCAAGGTTGTGGATCGTCAGGATGTGTTTGATGTTCCGGATGGATTCGATCGCATTATATCTGATCTTGCACAGAGCAGGCAGAACAGCCGCGTGGTAATCGTGCTCGTGGCAGATATCCGGATAGTAGTCCATCTTGATCATCATTTCCAGAACAGCACAGTTGTAGAAGGAGAATCTGGCGGCATCATCGGCATAGCCGTAGACGCCGTCGCGGTAGAAATACGTGTCATTCTCAATGAACAGATACTCTACCCCTTCGTTGATATAAGAGTAGATGTTTGCTTCTTCATTGATATAACCGCTATGGACATAGATATGATCCAGATATTTCATGCCCTCATAGTATTTTTCCTTGATGCTCTTAAACATCGGCATGACGACACGTACTTCAAAGTTCTCTTTATCAAGAGCTTTCGGCAACGCATAAACGACATCAGCTAAACCGCCGGTCTTCACAAACGGCAGAGATTCAAAAGAAACAAACAGTACTTTAATCATTAGATCCGGTCTCCTCGTTTAATATAAATCGGTTCCTCTTCAGTTCCGCGCAGATCTTTCACATGCGTGATGATCGAGAGTCTGTCGACGACAGCGTGATCCATCTTGACGTTCTTGTCGATGAAAGTATCCGGAAGAACGATGGAATCCTTGACAACGGCACCTTCCTTGATGATGACGTTTCTGCCGATAACGGAATTGATGACAGTACCTTCGATCTGACAGCCGTTGGCTACAATGGAACCCTTGACGGTCGCGCCCGGTTTGTACAGCGTCGGACACGAGTCGTTGGTCATCGTATAGATCGGCCAGTCTTCGTTGATCAGTCTGGTCAGTTCTTTTTCATTCTTGATCTGCATATTGGCATCGTAGTATGCCTTCAGTGTCGAGATGCAGGCACAGAATCCGCGGTGCTGGTAGGCACCGATCTTCATGACTCTGATACAGTCGGCGATAATGTCGGACAGCGAATAGAGGCTGGAAGTCGTGCTTGCCTCTTCGACCAGCTGCTTGAATGTCAAGGCAGACATGACATAGGTCTCAAGAGAAACGTTGCCGTTCTTGTATTTGCCGCGGTTTTTGTGGAATTCGGTCACTCTCTTTTTCTCGTTGATGGTCAGGATATCGCCCATCAGATAGGAAGTGTCCGTATTGTTCGCATTGTGATACAGGATCGTAATGTCGTTTTTGGATTTGATATGGTAATCCAGCATTTCCGAGAAATCCTGTTTGAAGATGAAATGGGACGGAGCGATGACGACATAGGAAGGATTCTCTACGTCGACGAATTCCATGTAGGTCTTGAAAGCCAGGATATCGACATTGAACAGGTCGTTG
>JAFZQL010000106.1 GCA_017620435.1 Erysipelotrichaceae bacterium | reverse complement strand
TCTTCAGGCAGTTCATGGAAGAAAAATATGGCGCTGAAGCCAAAGAAAGGATCTATGCCACGACGGATAAAGTCAGAGGTACGCTCAAACAGCTGGCCGACAAAGAAGGCTATGAGACTTTCGTGATCCCCGATGATATCGGCGGCAGATATTCCGTTTTCACGGCAGTCGGTCTGCTTCCGCTGGCGCTGGCCAACGTCGATATCGAAGCGCTGATGAAGGGCTCTCTGGATGCTTCCGTGGATCTGAATACGGCTGATCTTGAAAAGAATCCTGCCTACCAGTATGCGGTAGCCAGAAGGATCCTGGACAACATGGGATATCATGAAGAGTATTTCATTACCTACCATCTGCAGCTGACGATGATCGCGGAATGGTGGAAACAGCTGTTCGGCGAATCCGAGGGCAAGGAAGGAAAGGGTATCCTTCCGACAAGCGCCTGCTTCACGACCGACCTGCATTCCCTGGGACAGTACATCCAGGAAGGCAGAAAAGGAGAGTTCGAGACGATCCTTTATATCGACGACATGGCTGACGATATCGTCTTCCCTGAGGACAAAGAGGATCTGGATCATATGAACTATCTGGCCGGAAAGAAGCTTTCCTGGGTCAGTGAAATGGCTTTTGAAGGCACTTTAAGCGCACACAGCGATGACGGAAACAATCCGAATCTGGTCATCCATCTGAAAGACAACAGCGCCTATTCCTTCGGCTACATGATCTACTTCTTCTTCATCGCCTGCGGCATGACCTGCTACCTGCTGGATATCAACCCGTTCAACCAGCCGGGCGTAGAAGTATACAAGAAAAAGATGTTCAAACTCCTTGGAAAGGAATAGAATACAGAAGTAAAAAACCTTAGATTCATATCTAAGGTTTTTTATTATTATGTTTTCTTTTTTCTGCCGATAAAGGTAAATCCCGGAGATTCGTGTCCGTTCATCGTCGTATAGACGACATGTTTATATTCCAGTGTTTCAAATTCCCGGAACAGTTCTTTGATGTGTTCTTCACTGTGGTGCCTGCATATCGCTCCTTCAGGCAGTATAAATGCTCCGTAGACACCCAGTTCTTTTTCGTATTTCCGGTAGCGTTCCTGATTCCTTTCATTCGGATTCAGAAGATAATCGTTCACATAGAGAATACCGTCCGGTTTCAGGACCCTGCGTATTTCTTTGATCAGAGCTTCCTGTTTCTCATCCGAAACGATGCAGGTAAGCACCGCAAACAGGATCACTGCATCGGCACTTTCATCTTCTCTTGGGATCTTTCCTTTTTCCATCGTCTCAAAACGGATCTGCAGGGATTCTCTTCTGGCCCGATTGATCATCATCTCAGAAAAGTCGTAGCCTGTCAGATTTCCGTAACCTTCATCCTGCAGGATCTTCAGAACTCTGCCATATCCGCATCCCACATCGACAATTATAGAATCCTTGCCGGCATATCCGGAAAACAGCTCTCCATCAAAAGGAAGCGTAAATAATTTCGTTTCCGATACACTGTTCCAGTATTCTTTCTGATCCATTCCGTTACCTTTCATCGATAATACATCTGCTTTGTTTCAACTGATTCAGAAGTTTCTCAAAGAAAACGATAAAGAAGTCGATCCTTGATTTCCACATTTCATCCGCCGTTTTTGTGGCAGTAGGCATTTCTCTTAATTCATGCAGTCTGGAGATTCTTTTTTCGACATATTCCAGCTGTTCCTCATAAGTCTTTTCCAGAAACGCATATCTGCTGAGCATTTCATGGAGACGATAGGCATCAAAACGGTCGATGTTGTCCGCATCGCCGATAGACAAAGCAAACGGAGTCTTCTCGCCCTCAAAGTCCGCTTCCTCATCGACATGAATCGCGATACCATAGCAGATATCGTTGATACGTTCCTGAGGAAGCCCCAATTCTTCCAGAAACGGACGAGATATCTGAGCAGAACGTCTTCCGTGTTCCTTCCACTTTGGCCAGAAACGGTTCTCTCCGCTTGCTTCATAGTAGGAGATATCGTGCAACATACAGGCAATCACCATCTCAGTCTCATCAAAACCCTCTCTGACGGCGATCTCGCGTCCGATATTCGCGACGCGATAGGTATGTTCAATACGATAAGGCAGATCATCTTTCTCGAAATCCGTAGCGTTATCGAATTTCTGTTTCAGAAATTCTTCCGTTTTCTTTATCAGTTCATGATTCAGCATGGCTTTTCTCCTTTATCATTTTATAACCCGTTTTATCGGTTAAACTCATCGAAGCAGTATTCCTCGATAAAACTGCTCCTGAAAACGGATCGTATCCAGAATCTGCTCATCCGTATAATCTCTTCCGTCAAGAGAAACGATCCACTTGTCCTCATTGTCATTCGTTCGATGATAAACGGCAATTACTCTTCCTTCGAAGTGTTTGAGCGGTTCCTCAGCACCTAGAATGTAAACATCCTGTTCCTCGCCGTCGCCGCCCATTACACCATCCACATAACCGTAGTTGATCGGGTATATGATTTCCGGATGTTTTGGATGAGCGCTTCCCAGCGGTCTGTCGACCGTTCCTTTTACGATTGAACCGATCACGTTTTTGTACGTATCTAAGATCTTGCATTTCAGCCAGTCCGCTGTTTCTTGAATTCCGTATACAAGAACGTAGTCGATGACATCTTTTTTACGCAGTATTCTTTCAATGATACGGCTGTCGATTCGTTCCAGGAACTCCGGCATACTTCTTTGTGATTCCTGTCTGAGCGTCTTCAGAACTGCGGTATCGCTTTGTTTCCTTTCAGCTTCGCTTTTCGGATATCCCTGACCAAAAGGCTCCAAGAAAATCTTTGCGATCGTTTTCTCGAAATTGTCGTATCCGTTCCAGGTATATTCTTCTCCCAGCGGAAGGGAAATGGCATTGCCGTTGTTGATCTGACAGAACAGATAAGCATCCATCGGCGCAGGTGCATAACCGCACAGTACTCCCGGCATACTGTTGCATGCCAGCATCATTCCCTGTCCGGAAGAACATCCCGTCACGACAAAATCGACCGCTTTACTGTTAAGAAGCAGACCGATAAGAACCGATATCTCTACATAAGTGTACTGTTCCTTTTCATCCGGTCTGCAACCGAAATTGATTACCTGCGAATCTGCGGCATACTTCTTTGTTGTATCATACAACAGTCCGTTCTTTTCCGACTGCGAGCTTGCCTGAATGATGCCTATTTTCATTTTTCTTCTTTCACCCCATATACGCTATTTCTTTTTAGTAATGAACTAGAACTCTTTTACAAAAGCCGCAATTACCGGCAGTTCCGTAAAACCGATTTTCTTGTAGAATTCATATGCCGGCATGCCTCTTTCCGTTGTTAGATAGATTGAATGCAGATTGCGTTTCTTAAGTTCCGTTTCCATAAGAGAAAAGAATTCTCTACCATATCCTTTTCCCTGATAATCTTTGCGGATACAGAGTTCTTCGATATAGTATTCCGTACCGCCGCACCAGTGCTTGATCCTGCCGATGGAGAAACCAATCAGATCTTCTCCGTCAAAAAGACCGAAGACAAGCGGATTTCGCACTTCCGTAAGATCTTTCAGATAGTTTTCCAGCTGTTCCTCGTCGCTCCAGTCTTCGTTCCATGGAGGTGCAGAGAAAACCTCTTTGAACATCTGTCTGATATCGTGCATATAGGAACCGTCTAATTCCTTGATCGTTCTTTTTACTGTCATATATTAATATCATTCTCAATCGGAGCAGTTACTTCAATGTGATTTCCTTCGGAATCGATGAATTCAGCCACCCAGTTTTCTTTGATCCTGGTCAACGGGAAACAGATCTGCTTCCCTTCAAGTTTTTTCTTAAGAAGATCAAGATTTTCAAAACCGATGCTAGGTAGACAATTACTTCCAAAAACATGTTTTTCATTCACTGTTTCGTAGGCAAACAGGCCGAATCTGAATCCGCCGATGTCGAATACGCTGTATGTACCGTCATATTCCGTTACCGGCTGATCAAAAAATGTTTCATAGAAATGAACTGCTCTTTTCATGTCCTTGACACATATGTACAGTGAACTGATCCTGTAGTTCATACTTATTCATTATTATAACTTGTTTTAAAGAAGAAATTGATTACTCACAAAGAATGAGCATGAATCTGTTAGAATAAAGATAGAAAAGTAGAGGAATCAAACAATAT
>JAFZQL010000105.1 GCA_017620435.1 Erysipelotrichaceae bacterium | reverse complement strand
GATGTTCAGTTTTCTGATCTTGCCGATGGCGTTGCCATAAAGTGTTTTTGATTTTTCTATTACGGTGGTCAGGCTCTTGTAGACTTCTTCAGGATCATTCTGTTTAGAGATCGATCTGCCGACTTTCGTGATTACGCCGTTCAAGGCATTTACGGCTTTATCTCTGACACGAAAAGCTTCCTCTCTGGCAGAAGGATCGCACCGTTCGGCTTCCGTGTTGATTTCTTCGATTTTATGCTTTAAGTCATCGATAACCGCACGTACAGTATTCTCAATGTTCTTATCCATCTTATCCTCCTATGATATCTTCAGGACTTGGTTCTTTCAGTTCTTCCGTTTCTTTGGAGCTTTCCTTCATGATCTCTGCGATCCTGTCCTTTACTTCTCCGGCATTCTTCACAACGAAATCCTTCGCATCTTTCACGGCGACCAGTGTGGCGTCATGCGCTTTATCGACGGTTCCCGATACTTTAACAGCCGTATCCAGAGGAGCCTGTACTTTTTCGATCGACTTGTCAACCAGATCGATCGTACCGTGTGTCTTCAGCAATGTCGCATCTACACTATCCATGACTTTGATCAGTTTAATCAGTAAAACAATCAGACAAACCAGACATGCTGCACCAAGGGTCGGCAGCAGATCTTTACATAAATCTCTTAATGCCAATATAAAAGCGTCCATACAATCACCATCCTTACATCTGTATTCTAATCGATAATGAAAAATTTTTCAATTGAATTGTATGCCTTTACAAAAAAAGATTAAAGTAATTCTTTAACCTTTTCTGCAATGTTGTAGATATCCTTGCTGGACATAAATACAAGACACTCTCCTTTGTATTCGGCTAGCTGTTCCGCACCTGTCTCATCTTCGCCTAATACATGGCTGCCGGGTATCATCTTAGCGAGATAGGTAATATCGATATCCGTTCCATCCTGTTTGTCGTCGATCGAGGTAAAATCCAGCAGATAGATCTCATCCGCCAACATCAGCGCGTCTTTGAACTGTTCCGCAAAATACTTGACACGGGATGCACGGTGAGGTTTAAATACGGCAATGATCTTCCGGTCAGGATATCTTTTCCGTGACGCTTCCAGGGTGACTTTGACTTCTGTCGGATGGTGTGCATAGTCATCGACAAAAACGGTATCCTTGTATTCTTCTATGACATATCTTCTTTTAGGACCTACGAAGGATTGAAGCGCTTCTTCGATCTTATCGTGATCAAAATGCATATAGTTGCCCAGTGAAAGGATACCCAGAACGTCGATCAGCAGATGATCGCCTACAAAAGGAACAGAATAATGATGAAGCTTTTCTCCTCTAAACATCAGGTCGAAGGACATACCGGTACTTCCGCTTTCAACGTTTTCCGGATAGTAGTCGTTGTCATAAGTCAGCCCGAATGAAAAGGCAAGCACATTGAATTTCAGTTTACGACACCATTCATCGTTGCCGTAATAGAATACCGCTTCCTTTACGTGGTCTACAAATTCCTGATAGGAGTTGAAATAATCGATTTCATCTTTAAAATAATCGACATGGTCGATTTCAATATTAGTAATGACGGCATATTCCGGATAATACGCTAGGAAGTGTCTTCTGAATTCATCTGACTCTACACAGAGATATTCGCTTTCTTTTGTCAGATACCCTTCCCCGTCACCGATCAGATAGCCGGTCTTTTTGAACAGCGAAAATACCGTTTTCGCCAGAGTTGTCGTTGTTGTCTTGCCGTGGGAACCGCAAATGCTGACTGTTTTATAGTTCTTCATCAGCTCGCCTAGAAATTCATGGTAGCGGTAGCACTTGCACAGTTTCCTGGCTTTGATCACTTCCGGAAAATCTTCCAGGAAAGCATTGCCGATGATCACTGTATATCCTTCTTTAATATTGTCTTCACTAAAAGGAAGGATCCTGATTCCTCTCTTTACAAGTTCATCTTCCGTAAAAAAATGCTTCTCAAGATCTGAACCGCATACTTCATAGCCCAGATCATGAAGCATAACAGCCAATGAGGCCATTCCTGTGCCTTTAATGCCAATAAAATAATACATCAGTCATCGTCTCCAAAAACTTCAAAGAGATTCAAATCATCATCGTCATACCGGCTGTAACGTTCATCTTCACTGAGGAGAAGACGATGCAGTTCTTCTTCATCATATGGATCCGACTCCGGTTCTTCTTCTGTTTCTTCTTTCTGAACAGATTCTCTTGAAGCATAGCCGTAGATCGGAGAGGTAATGATTTCCAGATGGGAATCTTCAGGCTTATTGATCTGTGTTTCATCAATGTCTTTCTTGACTTCTTCCGGTTCCTGACCGCCTTTCAGTACTCCGAATATCGGCGATATTTGTGTAGAAAACTCGTACGGTTCACCGGTCCTGGTCTCGGATTTGATTGTTTTCGGCTGTTCATCAAGATCAATAAAAGCCGATTTCTCAGATTTGTGGTAAAGGATATCTGCCGCTTTTACTGAACTGTCTGCTTTCTTTTTTTCCGGTTTCTCTTCAGACGCCAAAGAAGGATCATCTTCTTCATCATCATCCGATTCAAACAGTATATCGATAAACTTTTTCTTTATCTCTTCTTTCATAACGATCCTTTACTTCATTCTACACCATTTCAGCAGTCTTACAAAGACTAATCTTCTGTTTCCGGCTCCTCGTTTTCCAGCATAAAATCATTGATCGAACCGTTGACCGGCATTATCGTTTCAAACAGATTGACCTGTTTCTTGTGATAATCGATTACGTCGATCGTAGAGAAGTCGGCGAGGACTGCAGAAGATCTGACTTCCGCGCCTCTGGCGATCAGATAAATCCTGGAAGTCACAGGAATCAGGTCTTTTTCTTCCCCATAGGCATAAAAGATCAGATCCTTCGTGAGGAAATGAAGCAGATAATCTTCGTCATATTCATAAATCCGGAAAATGTACTCCTTGTCATTTCCTTCGTAATCTTTATAAGTTCCTTCTTTGGTATAAAACAGCCTGCTGTCATCGAAAAAACCTTCCTCAGCCCGCGGAAGATCCTCATAGTATCTGTCGTTGATGATCCCGGAGATATTGACATCCATGATGATCCTGGACCGGTTGTAAATCAGAACAGAAGAAAGCCTGTCGGCTGTTTCTTCGCCGATATCGCTTGGAAGGTAATAGTCTACATATCTGGTAAAGTTGTTATGTCTTATTTTTCCTGTATATCCCGTTTCTGTAAATACTTTATCGAGTTCCTGCCGCAGATCTTCATGTCTGGCACAGGAACAGAACATAATACATAAAAGAATAAGAAGCAGTTTTCTCATATTTTTATTCTAGCATATTATGGTTTTTAAAGCTGAAATACCCGGTTTTACCGATAATGATATGATCCAGAAGAGGGATCCCCATCATTCTTCCGGACGCGGAAAGCTTTTTTGTCAGCTGGATATCCGCATCTGAAGGAGTAATGTTGTCACTCGGATGGTTATGAGCCACCAGCAGGCCGGATGCTTTATGGAGAATGGCTTTTCTCAAGATCTCATCTACACCTACAGAAGCACTGTTCTTGTTCCCTTTATACATGATCTCTGACTTGATGATTCCGCCTTTCCCGTTCAGATAGACCACAAAAAATTCTTCCTGCGGAGAATAGCCGAGACTGGCTCTTAGCCATTCTACGACTTTTTTCGGTTCATTCAGCTGAGGTTCGGAAATCGTTTCCAGTTTTGTTAAACGTTTGGCGATCTCCAGGATAGCCATCAGCTCAAGCGCCTTGGCTTTTTTGATCCCCTTGATGGAAATCAGTTCTTCATATGAAAGTGTCATCAGATTAGAAAAACCGTTTGCACTGTCCAGTATTTCTTCCGCCAGCTCCAGAACGTTTTTTTCCCTGTTTCCCGTTTTAACGACGAGAGCGATCAGCTCGATATTACTTAAGGATGATATACCGTAATCCAGCGCTTTTTCTCTAGGCATCATCTCATTACTCACAGAAATACCTCCTGCCTTGCAGATCATCAAGCGTCAGCTGCAGGCTGCAGTCCCGATCCGGAAACAGATCATATTCTCTTACCAGATAATTGTTCTCGTAGTGATAGGAATCATTCAGCTGGCTGTTCAGCAGTGAACGGTTCTTTTCATCATACAGCACGGTATAAGGCAGTTTAAAAGCTTCTCTGACATGGAAAGACAGAATCGTATCATTTACTGCACCGATATCGATCGTGATTGAATCGTCATTAGAATAACGGCTGCAGGCATACGCTCTGTTATTCCGGCAGCCTGTCAGAAGAATCAGTAGAATTATCAGTCTTTTTTTCATTTTTCATAAACTGATGATAAAGAATTATGCCAATGATCGAACCGGTCATATCGATCAGAACATCGGTGATGCTTCCGGAGCGTCCGGGAATAAAAAGCTGATGGATTTCATCGCTGATGGCATAGATAAAGCAAAGAAGTGCGGATATTTCAGGAACTCTTTGATCAAACAGTTCGGCACAGTTGGCAATCGTCAGGGTACCAAGTACAAGATATTCAAAGACATGCGCCGCTTTTCTGACGTAATGGATATGATCGGCCAGAAAGGAAACGATTTTTCCGGAATCATTTCTATAGAAAAGCAGCGAAAGAACTTCTGCGATCCAGCCGCTCCACGTGTCTGAAGTTTCTGTTGAAATATCTGCCGGCTGATTGGATAAACTGAAAATCAGTAACATCCACGACAGAAGCAGAATCAGTTTTACAAATCTTTTCACATCCTTATTCTAGCACTACTGCAGATAGTCAAACAGCGCTGAAGAACTGTTCAATCTGCTTAACAGATCTGTACTGTAGGTTCCTGGACTGGCGACGATTCTTAGTTCGCCGACCGTCATTGCCTTGTTGATGATGCTGACATCGTTACGGTCGACAGCCAGAGACATGATTCCTACTCTGCTTTCCTTGTCATAGTTCAGAATCTGTTTTCCATTCGCATCGTAGAGTCCGATGATGCGGCAGTATTCCAGAAGCAGATCGCTGACCGGTTTTTCATTTGTATTGATCGTCAGATACAGATCCACATACATACCTGTATTCAGGTTTCCCGTGTTGACTTTTACTTCATTTGTGTAGATGTCATAACTGGCCTGCCCTTTCAGCAGCAGCGTATATGCCAGATCTTTAATATCAGTCTCAAGTGCCGTTTTATAAAACAGAGATCCTTTGGGAATGGAATAGGACAGTCTGACATATTTTCCGAGAATACTCTCTTTTTTGGCATATACATCCTCATTTATGAATTCTTTCGGAACTTTCAGTACAGTCAGGTCCTTTTCGCTGATCAGGGTTCTTTGACTGATCTGATGAGATGCAACATAGACATCGACGTAGTTTTCAGAATACTTCTGATATGCGCGGATCGAAAAGTAAAGGCATATCGCCATAAGTACAGATGGAATCAGAATAAGCAGGATTTTCTTTATCATCTAATAACCTCCTAATCATTATTCCCGAAAAAAACAAAAATTCCTAAACGAATCATAAAAAAGGCTTATTTTTCAATAAGCCTCAACAACGGTGATCTATTCCCGGGCTAATGGGCGATGCCTTTCATTCTTACCTGCAGATCGACTGCTTCCAGTTTCCACTGAAGGTCTATGCTTTCCCTGACGATCGTCTCCCAGTTTTTATGGCCGAGGTCATTACCCAACTGTTTTTTCAGATCTTTGCCGGGATTCATCTCCAGAAAGTATATCAGCGCTTTTTCAATCTCGTAGACCGCATTGATACATCCGTCCTCATAAGAGACATCCGTTATGCAGTCCGATCTGAATGTAGGCATCTGGTAGTATTCTACATAACGAGGAAAGGACTGCGTAAACATCAGATCGCCCTTTTCGGACTTTACATATTCCCTCAATTTCTCTGTAACATACTCATTGACGATAGAATAATCGTCATAACGCATTTCCAGACAGTTTCTATCCTCAGAGACCATATAATCCGTTCTGATGAGCAGACAGGTATCGATCAGGTTTCTGTAAGATAGATCAAGATAAATGTCTACTTTCTTGTTTTCGGTATCCGGTTCAATTCCGATCTGTTTGATTGTGACATTTTCAGGCAATCCGAGGAATTCACTCATCGAATCGATGTTGATCGTCCTGTACAGCAGTGCCAAAGGTACCGCATAATGAAATTTATAGTTTACCTTGTCATAGAAAATAAAATCTTCAAATTTGCTATCGGCGTATTCTTCAAGTTCTGACTCATAGTCTACAAAACGGTCGGCATACTCGTTTACGTTATTTATTTTCCGGTAAGCATAGTAAACGGCTCCTGCGGCAGCAAGCAACAGTACGATAAGAACAATCAGTAAACCTTTCAACAGCTTTTTCATACCTATCCTCTTTCATATCCATTATAGCAGTTCTAAAAGAAAAGGCCATCTCGATGAGATGGCCTGATTATGATGAATAAACCGTTTTCTAACGCTGCGATTTATCGTACGGCTGACCGGAAGCTTTCGGCGAATGGTCGTACTTCGAAGTCGCAGCCAAAGCGACAAGAGTGATGATAAACGGAAGGCTCTTGAAGAAGGCTGACGGCAGTCCCAGATTAGCCAGGAAAGGAATACCGGAATAGGCGTTGGCAATCGTCTTGCACAGGGCAAAGAATGCCGCAGCCCCTAACAGAGGAATCGAACGCCACTGGCCGAAAATCAGAACGGACAGAGCCAGATAGCCGTAACCGCCGACCGTCTGCGAATAGTGGGTCGCAACCGGAATGATATACATCAGTCCGCCCATGCCGCCGATAAATCCGGAAATGATCAGAGCGGCATAACGGTATTTCTGAACGTTAACGCCAAGAGATTCGGCAGCCTGAGGATTTTCGCCGCAGGCGCACATTCTCAGACCGAAACGGGTCTTGTTGATGACGATCGCGGAAATGATGAAGATCGCAATGCCGATGAAGTTGGTGATATAGGTTCTAGTAAAGAACATTTCGCCAATCACCGGAATATCGCCTAAAACCGGAACCTTTTCAATCAGGAAATCGTTGCGGATCGAAAGGTGTTCAGAACCGTCCTGCAGTACTCTGGCAAAGAAGATACAGAATGCAGGTGCAAACGTATTCAATGCCATGGCAACGATCGTCTGATCGGCATTCAGGTTAATGGATGCCACTGCCAGCAGCAGTGTGAGCAGAATGCCCATGACACCGGCAAACAGCAGAGCCAGGATCAGTCTCAGCTGTCCGGCAACGACACCGTCCAGCCATTGCAGGCAGAGAACACCCCACATACATGACCATACCATGACAGAGTCTAGTCCCATGTGAATGATACCGGAACGTTCCGAGAACATGCCACTTACTGATACGACCAGCAGTGGGATGAAGAAATACATGAAATATCTGGCAATAAAGTATAGCATTTCCATATTATTTCAACTCCTCCCCTGTTACTTTGTTTACTTCTGTTTTCTTTTTGTTTGCTGTTCTTTCCAGCGCCTGTTTCAGGAAGAGCGAGAAAGCTGCGAAATAGATGATAACGGAAGTGATGACGCTTACGATTTCTCTCTGGAAACCGAAGATCTGCATGTAGTTTCCGCCGACTGTCAGGAATGCCATGAACAGCGCTCCGAAGATCGCTCCTAACGGCGAGTTGTTTGCCAGACAGCAGACGGCGATACCGTTAAATCCTTCGGCAGCCAGCGCTTCTTTCATCGTGATATAGGTTCCGGATACAGACAGGTGGGTAAGACCTCCGCCCAGACCGCAAAGCGCACCGGAAAGCAGGATCGAAATCATGATGTTTCTCTTTGATTTGATTCCCGCATATCTGGAAGCTTCAGCGTTCTTGCCGCAGGCCTTCAGTTCATAACCCAGCTGTGTCTTTTCCATGACGATCCAGATCAGGATGGCGACAAGGATGGCGATCAGGATACCGATATCCGATGTCTTGTTCTGTGTCAAGGCAGGCATAAACCACTGCGGAAGTTTACACTGCGCAGGGATGGCTCTCGTCTGACCTTTCATTGCATCATAGCAGTAGTCGTTGATCCAGTGCATCATGTAATACATCTCGATGTAGTTGAACATGATCGTACCGATAACGACGTTAACGTTAAAGTAGGCTTTTAAGATACCAGGAACCAGAGCCCACAGAGCTCCGGCAAGGGTTGCCACGATCAGTGGAACGATCCAGGTAAACGGAGCCGGAAAATCTTTTGAAAAATATAAAGAAGTCAGGATCGCCGCAAGCGCACCGACGGAATACTGGCCGGGACCGCCGATATTGAAGATTCCTGCCTGGAACGCAAGACACATGGCTACACCGGTGCAAAGGATCGGTGTAGCAAAGTAGAACAGAGAGCCCAGGTTCTTGATGCCGCCCATACCAAAACCGCCGGTAATCAGCGTCGTAAAAGCTGCAAATCCTTTGTCAGGATGTGTCGTCATGAGAACGATCAAAGCAATGATGATACCGCTGATGATAGCGATCAGAGAAGACAACACACCGGTATACTTCGAGAAATCTCTTTTCTTTTCTTTCTTCGCGCTCATTCGTGTTTCTCCTCTCTCTTTACGCCGGCCATGTACAGACCGACTTCTTCCACGGTAACCTTCTTAGGATCGAGATTACCCATGATTTCTCCTTCAAACATGACCAGGATACGGTCGGCAACGTCCATAACTTCATCAAGTTCGAACGACATCAGCAGTACGGCCTTGTCCTGATCGCGCTGGGCAACCAGCTGCTTGTGAATGAACTCGATCGCACCGACATCCAGTCCTCTGGTCGGCTGTACCGCCACCAGCAGATCGGCATTCTGGTCAATCTCTCTGGCAACGATGGCTTTCTGCTGGTTACCACCGGACATTGATCTGGCCATTGTAACTTTGCCCTGACCGGAACGGATATCGAATCTTTCGATCAGATCATCGGCGTAGGTATCGAATTTTCCGAACTTCAGAAAGCCGGCTTTGGATACAAAATCAGGCTTGAAGTAATTCTTCAATGCAAGGTTGTAAGACAGAGGGTAGTCAAGGATCAGACCGTATTTATGTCTGTCTTCCGGAATATGCGACATGATCAGATTTCTTTCTCTGATCGATTTCTTCGTGTAGTCGACACCGCTGATCGTAATCTTTCCTTCGTTGATCGGCATGATGCCCGTCAGTCCGTAAATCAGCTCGCTCTGGCCATTGCCGTCGATACCGGCAATCGCCACGATCTCTCCGCGACGGACATTGAATGAAACATCGTTGACGATTTTTTTCTTTGTCTCTTCGTTGACCATCGTCAGATGTTGCACATCCAGAACGACTTCTTTCGGTTCAGCCGGTTTTTTTTCAACATGGAAGCTGACTTCACGGCCAACCATCAGTTCACCCATCTGGGTCGTTGTCGTATCCGCCGCATTCAGTGTCTTAACCAGCTTGCCGCGGCGAAGGATCGTGACTCGGTCGGATACTCTTTTTATTTCTTCGAGCTTATGGGAAATGAAAAGAATGGTATGACCTTCATTTGCCAGACCTTTCATAATATCCATAAGTTCGTCAATTTCCTGTGGAGTTAAAACGGCAGTCGGCTCGTCGAAAATCAGGATTTCCGCTTCGCGGTAAAGCATCTTCAGGATCTCACAGCGCTGCTGCTGCCCGACGGTGATGTTTTCGATCAAAGCATCCGGATCGACCGCAAGACCGTATTTCTCGGAAAGCTCAACTACTTTTTTACGGCAGCTATCCATGTCGAGGAAAGGCCCTTTCACGGTTTCACTGCCAAGTACGATATTCTGTAATACCGTATAGTTCTGAACCAGCTTAAAGTGCTGGTGCACCATACCAATACCTAATTCGGTAGCGATACGAGGATTGGTGATCTTGACTTCCTTTCCTCTAATCGAGATCGTACCTTCTTCAGGCGTATACATACCAAAAAGAATACTCATCAGTGTCGACTTGCCGGCACCGTTTTCACCAAGCAAGGCGTGGATCTCTCCCTTTCTGATATCCAGAGAGATATCGTTGCAGGCGATGATTCCCGGGAATCTTTTTGTTATGTGACGGAATTCAATAATGTTTTCCGTATTTTCCATAGTTTTTTCCTTTCAATTAACAAAAGCAAGAAGGTGTACAAAACGTACACCTTCTTCATAACAAAACGAATTGATATTTACTGCTCGAAGTAGTTTACATTTACATACTTGTAAACATCAAGCGGACGACCATTGTCGCCGGATGCTTCTGTCGGTAAAGCATCATGGAGCTCGACTGCCTTTGCAGAAATTGCATCGTAATCAGCCTGTGTCAGAACTTTCCAGTTTTCAGCTCTGTAAGGGGCGATGATAGCAGCGCCTTCCTTAGCACCTAATCTCAGTAAGCCTGCATCCGTGTATGCTTTCCATTCAGCTCCGCCGGCATAAGCAGCCTTAACAGCGTTGTAAATCGTAACTTCGAGTTCCTTCATAGCGGAAGTAACGAACAGCGGTTCGTTGTCTGCGCCATCGGCAGCTCTTGTGAAGTATTCGTCTGTGTCGACACCGACGATCTTTCTGCCTTCACCGTCTTTTGCAGCAGTGATGATTGAGTTAACAATGGAACCACCGCAAGAGAAGATGATTTCCGTACCGTTCGTGTACCATTCAGAAGCACGGGTAACAATATCCGGTGAAGCATCGAATGTGCCGGTGTAGAAGTACTTCATATCGATGGAGCCTTCTGCAAGACCCAGTTCCTGAGCAGCAGCTTCAGCACCCTCGACGAAGCCGTAACCGAATCTGACAACAGCCGGAACAGCCATACCGCCCATGAAGGCAAGATTTCTATAGCCATCCTGAACAACAGCGTAGCCAGCCATGAAGCCACAGTCCTGTTCAGCGAATGTGATCATGGCCAGATTGTCCTGATGAGGAAGTGAATCATCAACACCATCGTAGTCATAGTCGATGTTGTAAAGGTCATCAGCATCTACGAAGATAACTTTTACATCAGGGTAGTTAGGAATCTGCTGGCACAATGCAGCATCCCAAAGGAAGCCGACAGCTACCAGTACATCGGCAGTCATCTGATTGACAGCCTGTTCAAAGATGGTAACTCTTGATGCGTCATCAGAGCCGGCAGGCTGCAGGTAAGTGTACTTCAGGCCTTTCTCTTCACAGTAGTCTCTGATACCGTAGAATGAGTGCTCGTTGAAGCCGCCATCATAGATGGAACCCAAGTCAGCCAGGAAAACGACATCATAGTGTTCGCCCTGAGAAGACTCTTCTCCGCCTTCTTTGCCTTTGCATCCGAATAAGCAGAATGCCATAAGAACAGCGAGGATCAGTGTAAGAAATTTTTTCATTTTTTCTCCTTCTTTCTTATTGAATTAGATAATGCAATCGGCTTTTTTCTAATTTAAAAACCAGTTTCCAGCCTGTTGCTTCTCTATATCAATACTATCATAAAAAATCTACATGAAACAACAAGAATTCCGTTTGATCAGTTCTTGATCAGACCGATGATTTCCTGTATGGAAGAATAGACCTTGTTGTCGACCAGACCGCCGACAAAGTTGTTCAGTCTGAATCTGTCGTTGTAGTAATTCCGGACATCGCTTTTATACAGATAAATCTCCTTTTTCAGACCGTAGCACAGTCCGATCTCAGCTGCCGTTCCGGAGTCGATCTCGATGCCGTTGCAGTTGGCGACAACGATGTCGCATTCATTGATCGCCTTGAAATCCATGTAGAAACAGGCGGCCTTGACCAGCTGCGAACTGTCTTTATCGATTACAACTTCCTGCGGCAGGAAAGTAGTAAATCCTTCTTTTCTTAACGCGTCCGAATTTAGCTGGTTGGAATACCGGTCGCCTTCGTTGAACAAAGGGCCGGCCATATAGATCTTCCTGCTTCCTGTTCCATACGGATGCATGTACTTGTCCAGAGCCTGGATCTCTTTGGCATCGGTCACTTCGATCAGTTTCGACGGATCGACTTCGACCGGATCAGCACCGTATCCTTCCGTAAACACCGGATAGTATTCCCCTTCCTTCTCATACAAGGCAAAGGACATGTCGGTATTGTCTTTGATGTAGTATTTCATGATTGCTCCTTTCGGTTTTAATACCTTTCTATTCCACAAAGATCGGGCCAAGATCGTCTACCCTGCTTCCAAACAACGAAATTGTAAAACTCATTAGATAGCCGGTCAGGAATACGCCGACCAGTGTTCCGATACCCACGACTCCTCCCAAAAGATAGCCGATCAGGAAGAATGCGGCATCCGATATCATCTGTGTATACTTCAGATCCAGCGGGGTTTTTTCCGACAGGAAAAGCGGAATGAACTGGAAACAGCCCACACCCATCTTGCAGATGATACCTAAGGCATAACCGAAACCGGTCGTAAGCAGTCCTGCAATCAGAATGGCTATCCTTACAGGCAATGTAGTCGTTTCCAGCGGGAAAGCTGTTCTGACCAGCGTTTCAAAAACATCGATCAGAGGTCCCCCGATCAGCACGCCGATCAGCGTTCCGATTCCCAGATACTGTCTGATAAACAGGAAGATCAGTATCGCCTGAATGACATTGCAGATGGTAGAAATTGTACCGTAGGACAGGCCGGATATCCCGTGGAATCCGTCTACGAAAACGGAGATCGGATCCGTTCCCAGTCCGCAGGCATAGTAGCAGCCGATCCCGAATTCCGATACCATCGTTCCAAGCAATGACAGAAACAGACGGACAAGAAAGGCTTTCCAGTTGATTCTCTTCATCTTACCCGTTCTTTCTGATATCTTCCAGATCAGGCAACTTGTCAATGATCTCGATGGCTCTCAGCGTGATCTTCGTCATGAGATCGACTCTTTCCTTGTAGCCTTCCTTGTTGCTGGTGGACATGGAACCGTAACTGGTCCCCAGATAGCCGCCACACATCAGGATGGTTCCGGTTCTGATCCCGCCAAGCAAAGACCCGACGGTAAACAGAGCGGATGATTCATTTTCAACCGCCAGGACACCGGCATCTTCCCAGATCTTCATTCTTTCCATGTAACCCTCATGGGCACCCGGAGATTCCATGTAGAAGGAATCATGGCTGCGGATAATACCCAGATAAGGCTTGACACCATATTCTTCACAGGCCTGCCTCAAGGCGCAGACGACATCGACGTCCGCTACCGCGGGATACTCTTCCGGAATGTATTCTTTTGAAGCTCCTTCTCCTCTGACGGCTCCCGTCGGAATCACAAAACAGTTTTCCGGAAGGTTCGGCTGCCAGGACCCTGATGTACCCATGCGGATCATCGTTTTGACGCCCAAATGGTTAAGTTCTTCGACGGCGATCGATACAGCCATGGCACCCATTCCGGTACACATGACGGAGACCGGAACATCATGATAAGTCCCGGTATAGGTCGGATTTCCTCTGGATACTGCCGTCAGTCTGGCATTCTCGAAATGTTCCGCAACCATGGCACACCTTCCCGGATCGGCAGGAAGAATGACGTGCTTGCCGACATCGTTTTCATCCAGTCCGATATGCCACATCTTGCCTTCGTTGTTTGTAAGCTTGACGGATTTATACTTCATATTCTTCTCCCTTGATCAGTTTAGACATCGCCAGCGTTGCGATATGAATCGCATCCATGATCCTGTTCTGATAGTCTTTTTCATAGTCCATGGCTTCTCCTGTTGCCAGGTTATCGGTTACAACATAGATGCAGCCTGCCTGCAGCTGCAGGATAGAAGCTACGGTATATAAAGTCGCACATTCATTATCTGAACACTTTACGTCCACTTTCTGCCAAGGAGCGATCCTTTCGGCTACTCCGTCATGGGCAAACGGCGATTCCAGGAACAGCGCGTCATGCGTTCTGGTGATGCCGGTTTCGACTTCCAAGTTCAGTTCTTTTGCACTTTGAATCAAGGCAAAGAAAGTATCCAGATCGCATACGGCAGGATACTGGATATTGACATATTCCAGAGTAGCGCCTTCGCAGCGGCAGGCGCCGGTAGGAATGAACAGCGTACCCGGCTTGATGTTCGGATCGATTGCGTAGCAGGATCCGACTTTGATCATCCGGCGGCAGTTGATATGGCGCAGTTCTTCAACGGCGATTTCCGTAGGCATGCAGCCGTTGCCGATGGTCATGCAGGACATCCTGACGCCATGGCACATGCCGGTATAGGTGATATATTCACGGTGGAAAGCCTGTTTCTCGGCCGTATCAAAGGTATCCTTGATCATTTCGATTCTTTCCAGATTGGAAGTCAGGATACAGCCTTCGCCGATCTGGGAAGCATCGATACCCAGATGATGGACTGTACCGTCTTTCTCCAGCTGAGGAACAGAGTCGAAACCGTTTTTAATCATGTCACTCATTATCTGATCACTCCTTTCTTTTCCATTTCCGCCAGGATCTCTGTCGCTCTGACAGCGATCTTGGAACAGACAAGTATTCTCTTGTCCATGAAGTCGTCTTCAAAGGCTTCCGGATATGCCTCTTCCGATTTCGGGCCGGTATAGTAGACCGTATCTTCTACCATTGATGTATGGGATACGCAGATGCTGCCGCAGCGGAGTCCAAGCTGCGGTCCTACGGTAAACAGGGTTGCCGATTCATTTTCGACCATCTTGACACCCGCATCGACCCAAGGTTTCATTCTCTCGTAAGTATCGATCATCGCCGTAGAAGTCTCACGGTAGTAGGAGTCATGGGCACGGTATAGTCCGACGATCGGATCCTCGCCGAATTCCTTGGAGGCCATGATCAGGGCTTTTGTGACATACGGGTCGGCGATCGCCGGATATTCTGCCGGAACATATTCATAAGAGTTTCCGTCGCCTCTGACACATCCGGTCGCAATGATGATCCTGCCGGGCTGGTAGTCCGTCAGCAGGGCTGCTCCTGTTCCCACGCGGATCAGATTCTTCATTCCGATCTGGGAACACTCTTCCGCAACGGTAGATACGGCCAAAGGGCCCATTCCGGAAGAAACCACGGAGATCGGGGTATCGTTCTGCGTGACGCCGGTATAGGTGTAATAGGTTCTCTGACCGTTTACGAAATGCGCTTCCTTGAAACAGCCGGCGATGATCTTTGATCTGGCCAGATCGCCAGGCATCAGGACCGTCTCGGCGATATCACCTTCCTTCAGTCCGGTAAAATACAGTCTTCCTTTTGAATCTAAGTATTTTTTCTCTCTAACAGGCATCAGTCACTCTCCTTTACATATCCCGTTCTCACATTCAGTCTATGGATCATATCGTTGCACTTACTGATAATGTACTGCTCATCGAAATTCTGGATCTTCTTGTTTCTGACTTTCAATTCTCCGGCAACAAACACGGTATCGACCGCATGTCCGGTTCCCGCATAAAGCAGATTGCCGATGCGGTGGTCTCTGTCCGTCAGGGAAAGATCGTCTTCCATGTTGACAAGGACCAGGTCGGCCTGATAGCCTTCCTTGATTTCTCCTAGATCATCATATCCAAGCGCCTTTGCACCGTTGATCGTCATCATCTTGAAGGTCGTACCGGCATCCATGACAGTCGGATCCAGGGTGATGGCCTTCTGCAGATAAGATCCGGCCTTCCCTTCTCTGACCATGTCCTTGGTTCCGCTGGAAGCCTCGCCGTCGCATCCCATCGCCACCGGGATGCCTCTTTGCAGCATCTGGGCGATCTTCGGAATGCCGTCGGAGATCTTCATGTTGGTATTCGGACAGTGGACAGGAACGGCTTTGCTTTCCGCGATGATATCCAGTTCATGATCGCTGAGCCAGATCGAATGTGCCAGTAGCGTATGTTCATCAAGAACGCCAAGCTGCTGCAGCGCTTCCGCTTCGCCATTTAAACCATATTCTTTCGCGACTCTTTCGGTTTCCATTTTTCCTTCGCCCAGGTGGGTATGATAGATCAGTCCTCTTTCGTTGGCCCAGTTCTTTAATGCCACAGCCATCTTTCCGGATACCGCCGGAAGTCCTGCCGGAGCGACAGAAGCTTTCATCAGTCCATGGTTTCTTCCATGGGTCTTTTCATAGACGATCTCGCTTCTTTTCAGCGCTTCTTCAACGGAAATGATCGGCGTTACTTCGTTCTCCGGAATATCGGTCGTAGATATGCCGAAAGTCGTACGTATTCCGGCATCCTCAAAAGCCTGTAGAGTGGCATCCAGATGTTCCCAGCCGCCCATCTCATTGATCGTCGTCGTTCCGAAACGCATGGCGGACAGACAGGACAGCAGTGTCGCATAGTAGTAGTCCTCATCCGTCATTGCATCTTCAAACTTGAAGAGTCGGACCAGCCAGTCGGTGATGATCAGGTTGTCCAGCGGTCCCTTGATGAATGTCTGATAGACATGGGAATGGCTGTCGGTAAAGCCCGGCAGAGCCAGCATATTATGGGCATCGATAACCGTTACGCCCGGATAATCCTTTTTGTCGATCTTCCCGGCGATCTTTTCGAATCTGCCGTCCCGGATCAGAATATCTCTGGTATTGGTTTTCAGCCGGTCCAGATCGGCAATATCGGCATTTTGAATTAAGAATCCGTTCATTCCTGATTTCCTCCTCTACAGATCTTCACATATGCTTCGGGATTTCTATCCCGGAAATAATCTCTTTCATCGATCAGACTCAGGTCCGCTTCCGTTTCCATCAGACCTTCGTAGTTCGTTTTCATCCCCAGAAGCCTGCCATGCGGGTCGTAGGCAAACATCAGCGGGATCGGATCGCAGTAGTGCGTACATCCGAAGACGAAACATCTGTTTTCGATGGCTCTTGCTTTGGCAATCGTCGTCCATTCATCCAGCTGCTGCTGATGCCACATGCCTGTACCGATCGTATTGAACAGGATGATCGCTCCTTCCAGACACATGATCCTGGCGACTTCCGGAAAATGGATCTCATAGCACAGCACCGTACCGATCTTTCCGAAAGGCGTATTCACGGCCGATATCTCCATACCCAGACGGGCACCGTTTACCCTGTCTCCATCTGTCAGAGCTGTCTTCCTGTGAGAATAGATCGTCCCTTCTTCCGGCGATATTACCAGCGTATATAGGCTCTTTTCTTCTCCCGGATCTTCACTACCGCAGATGATCCATTTATTGTATTTCTTTGACAGCGTTTCTGCTTCTTTTGCACGGTCGGAAACGATGTATCCTTCCGGAAAAACCACGATCTGTCCCTGTGCCCTTTTCAGATAGTCCTCCATCTGATTGATTTCATCTGTCGCCCGCCATTGTGATTTTCCAAATCCCTTTCTTGGCAGCGGACAGACCAGCGTCACTTTAATTCGATCCATGATGCCTCCTAGTGAAAATATGCCAGCTTATGAAAGCTGGCCAACCATCGTTGATATGAATCTAAGAATTCACTCTTATACTTCTACCGAAGCAACTTTTCTATCTTCATTTTAGTATGCCGTCTTTATCTGAGTCAAGAATATTTGCTATACTGAAAACGAGGTAAAAACAATGGATAAAAGAAAAATCATCTTCGACTGCGATATCGGCTGCGACGATGCTGTGGCACTGATTTCGCTGCTGCTTTGCAAGGATGTGGAAGTAACGGCGATCACCTGTGTCAGAGGCAATATTCCGGTGGATGATGTCGTGCTGAATGCGCTGAAAGTGAGTCATCTGTGCGGGAAGGACATCCCGGTTTACAAGGGCTGCTCACAGGCTATGGTCAGAACCCTTCTGAAAGGCAGAGACTACAATACCCTGATGGAAACGATACATATGGAGATCGACGGCAAGGAGATCCTGATCCATGACAGAAGTTTCGATCTTCCTTTACCGGATAAAACAGTCGAGAAAGAGCACGCCTGTTCCTATCTGGTAAATACATTAAGAGACTCAGAAGAAAAACTGGATATCGTGGCTGTAGGCCCGTTGACCAATATCGCCATGGCCCTGCGTCTGGATCCTGATATCGTCAGAAACATCGGTACGATCTACATCATGGGCGGCGGTCTGTACATCGGCAATCGTACGCCTGTCGCGGAAGCGAACTTCTATGATGATCCGGAAGCCGCGGAAATCGTTCTGAACTGCGGAGCGCACTGTATCGTCTTCCCGATCGAAGCCTGTGAAATGGGAGCCGGTTATACCAGAGAAGATCTTGACGAGCTGGAAAAGACCGGAAATCCGATCGGCCGTTTCCTGAAAGAAGAACTGCAGGGTTATATCGACAGATGCAATATCCTGTTCGGCGGCGATGAGAGCAGCTGCTGCGTCTACGATTATGCGGCAGCAGGCATGCTGATCGATGAATCCGTCGTAACGGAAAAAAGAGCGGAGATCGTCCATGTCGATGTTTCCGGCGGCATGTCGGATGGGCAGATGGTGGTTGACCGCAGAGGCATGTTCAGGCAGGATCTTCCGGTTGAAGTCGTCTACCGGATGGATGCCGAAAAACTTCACAGAATACTGCTGGATGAACTGAAACAGTCATAAAAAAAGACAGTCGAAGCTGTCTTTTTTAATTGTTTTCTTTCTTTTTGTCTTCCTCGATCAAAGTCTTGATCGCTTCGCAGGCGACTTCTACGGACTTCTCCATTTCCGTAAAGGCCATGATCGCGCCGGCCCGGCATCTGCGGATCGAACTGATCACAAACAGTGCCGCGCATTCCATTTCAGACGATACGACATGTCCCCTTCTCCATGCCTCCCAGCGTTCTCTTAATCTGGCTTCCGCCGGCATGGTTTCCGGAGAATGCTGACCGTAGAAGGAATCCTTGGACTGGGTAATGCCTTCCAGGAAATTGTAGCCCAGTTTTTCTGCCGCATCCGCCAGAGCAGCCGTGACATGTCTGTCCGCTACCGCCGGATATTCGATCGGAATGTAATGGATCGTCGTTCCCTCGTCTCTGACGGCCGCATTATTGATGACGCCATCCAGCGTTTCATCGTAGGATTCATCGCAGACTCTGCCTGCCGTACCGACTCTGATGAAAGTATCAGCGCCGCAATGGATCAGCTCTTCTACGGCAATGGCTGTCGATGGACAGCCCATTCCGGTCGAAGTAACGGAAACCTTGACTCCGTTGAGATAACCGGTCCAGGTCTTGTGTTCCCTGTTGTGGGCAACCAGCTTGGCATCGTCGAAATAGGTAGCGATCAGATCCGTTCTGAACGGATCGCCCGGAAGCAGGACGTATCTGCCGACATCTCCGGGTCTGATCTGCGTGTGATACTGCAGTTCTGCCGTCTTGTCGAAAAAGTGTCTTGTCATCAGGGTCTATCCTCTGAAGCCGTAGCCGTCATTGTTTTCAACAATATACGTACATTCCGGCAGCATCTCTCTTAATGTAAATTCCTTGTATTCCGTTTCTGATTTTGCACAGATGACTTTAAATTCATCCGGCCTGCAGAACTCGGACATGACCTGACGGCAGACGCCGCATGGCGTGCAGTATCCTTCAGATCCTCTGACTTCATCTCCGCCGACAATGGCAATCTTTGCGAAATTGTATACGCCTTCGGATATTGCCTTAAAGAAGGCACATCTTTCGGCACAGACGGTAGCGGTAAATCCGCCGTTTTCGATGTTGCAGCCCTTGTAGACTTTCCCGTCCTCCGTCAGCAAAGCAGCACCCACTTTCCAATGGGAATACGGGGCATATGCCATTTCTCTGGCTTCAAACGCCAGTCTGATCAGTTCTTCATTACTCATATGTTTCTCCTTATTTCCTGTTCCATTTAAAGAATTCTTCAATCAGTCTTGTATAATCGCCCTTCACGATCAGATGGTGGTTACCGATCGAATCCTTCAGGAAGTAGTCGACCGGTTTGTCCAGCTGCAGCAGGATCTGCGTGCGGCAGAGATTGTATTCCGTCAGATTCTTCAGCAGTTCTCCGCCCGTCACGAAGTATTCATCCATCATGCCGTTGCACTTGAAGACCGTAACCGGACCTTCGGCGATATGTCCTCTGAAGGCAACTCCAAGCTGCGACTCGAAGTGAGTCATGATCTCGAAATCATTCGGCATCGTGATCGGCAATGTACAGTGCGCGAAGACGATCTGGTTGTTATCGGTATCGATACGGCTCGGATTTGCCATGAAGACAGGCTCGCCGGTCAGTTCACCCAGCACGGCCATCGAAATCAAAGCCGGTACATCGCCTTCACAGGACGCGTAGATCCCGTCGGAATTCAGGATCGCCAAAGCGGCACAGCCGGTAGAATGAACGGTGTCCAGCAGATCGAAGCATCTTACTGTCAGACCGTCCAGCTGATACTTGTCTACAATCCTTCTTAAGGCGCCGTAGATATACATCGCTTCTTCGATCTCTTTGGAATCATAGCCTTTAGCCTTGATCATTTCCGTATAGCGGTTATCGACATATTCCCTGCGCTTTATTTCTTCAAAGAATTCTTCCATCGTTACATCTACGATCTCGATGCCGTTTCTTTCTTTCGAAAGCTTTGCATCCACATCGGAAGAAATCAGCCAGTCGGAAGGTTTCCCGACTCTGGCGAAGCGGAAGTTCTGCAGACGTTTCTTTGCCTTGAAGACCTTGGCAAGATCGCCGATACGCTGCGCAACGAATTCATCGCTCCCGTGCAGTATCTCTCCCGGAATATCGTGCTGTCTCAGATAGGAAAGGATCTCCATCGATGCAGCCAGGGAGTTGTTTGCGCCGGTCGTTAACAGGAAACACGGTTTTGGAAGACGGTCCAGATCTTTCAGGAATATTCCTTCTGTTCCGCCGGTTCCGACAAAATCGAATACCAGATCATAATCGTTGATATGATCGATATCCGTCACCTCGAATTCAAATCCGGTCATTTCCGAAAGCTTCTTCAGCCATGGATAGTTGCCTTCATTGGCG
>JAFZQL010000104.1 GCA_017620435.1 Erysipelotrichaceae bacterium | reverse complement strand
CTGTTCGTAAAGAACTTTCATTAGATAGTTGATATATTCCGGATCCCTGACATCGTTGGCATAATGGGTATGTGTCGTGCTGGTCAGGACATGGATCCTGTCGTCCTGATAGTGTTCCTTGAGCTGTTCTTCCAGTTCGTTTCGGTGCTTCAGATCGAATGCCAGCAGGTCCATGGAATAGTGGATGATCCAGCTGTCCTCGTCCTGAAAAGCCGTTACCCTGGCGTACAAAGGATCGTGGTAGCTGAACAGTTTTTCCGTCTGGCAGGAATGACCGCACTGTCTGGTAGGAAAAGGCGATTCAATGTTTATTTTTTTGAATGCGTACTTCATAGTCTGTCTCCTTATATGATTCTGTAGTGTTCCAAGGCAAGCCGGACCCCGTCGGCATCGATGTCTGATGTCACATAGTCGGCTGCCTCTTTGGCCTCTTTACAGCTGTTTCCCATGGCGATTCCGATTGCGCAGTGTCTCAGCATGTCCGCATCGTTTTCCCCGTCTCCGATGGCCAGAGAGGCCTCTAACGGGATAGAATACTTCGCCAGTATCTTATCGATACCCAAAGGCTTCGAGACCCCCTTCGGAACGATATCCACGGCACCTTCGTGCCAGTAGGTAATCTCGGCAATATCTATTAATGACATCATCTCTTTGTAGCTTTCTTCATTGTCGATAAAAGCGGAAGCCATATAGAAAGTCTCCCCCTCGTATTCCTTTACAGGAGGAATACCGGAAGAAACCGCACCCTGTACAAGATAGACGATATCGCTGGTAAAATTGATGAAGATCTGATCTTTGGCGGAAAAATAGATTGGTATCTTCTTCTCGTTAAAGATCCTGATCAGTCTTTCCTTCAGTTCACCCCCGCAGGGAAGATCATAGATGATCTCTTTGTTTCTGTCTACGGCCATCAGCCCGTTGGTCAGGATCATTCCGTCCGGATCCAATTCGCTGATGTCGAAAGCGTCCATCTCCGGCAGAGCTCTTCCGGAACAAAGAAACACCACGATCCCTTTCTCTTTTAGTTTCCTGACCGCATCGATCGTCGATTCGGGAATCTCTTCACTTACATGCGAATAGACAGTACCGTCAAAATCCAGAAATACGGCTCTGATATCTGATGCAGGGGTTTTATGATCCTTTTTCCTTAACATACAGAAATATTATACCATCAGCCATATTCTGAAATAGTATAATGAAATCAAATAAGAGAAGGAGAAACGGAATGATCAATGTAGGAGTCGTCGGATCAGGATTTATCGTTCCTGTTTTCATCGGCTGTTCAAAGAAAATAAAGGATTATCATCTTAGAGCGATCTGGGGCAGACATGAAGCGAAGCTGCAGAACTTTAAAGAGGAATTCGATTACTGCACGACTGATCTGGAAAAGATCTTAAGCGACGAGAAGATCGATGTGATCTATATCGCGCTGCCCAATGCCCTGCACTACGAATATGCATTGAAGGCTCTGAAACATGGCAAGCATGTGATCCTGGAAAAACCGTTTACTGTCTTCTACAAGGATGCGAAGAAGCTCATCGACTATGCGAAGAAACATGGTCTGATCATCTTCGAGGCAATCACCACGCAGCATAATCCGAACTATCACAAGGCAAAGAAACTGGTCAAAGAACTTGGCGATATCAGGATCGTCATGTGCAACTTTTCACAGTACTCCAGAAGATACGACCGTTTCAAAAAAGGGGAGATCCTTCCGGTATTCGACCAGAAACTGGCAGGAGGAGCACTTCTGGATCTCAACGTCTACAACATCCACTATGTGACCGGGATCTTCGGGATGCCTAAGGATGTACAGTATTTCGCCAACATCGAAAGAGGCGTGGATACTTCCGGCGTACTGATCCTGGATTACGGCACGTTCAAGGCGACACTGATCGCAGCCAAGGACTGCAAGTGCGAGTGCTACGGTCTGATCGAGGGAGACAACGGCTATCTGCGCAACAACACGACCTGCAGCCGCTGCGCCGATTTCACCTTAAGGCTGAACAGTGGCAAGGAGCAGCGCTTTGAACAGAAAGACAAGGACGAATTCGGCAGCTGGTCTCATGAACTGAAAGAGTTCGCCAGAATGTACAAGAACAAGGATTACACCAAGGCTGAAGAATACAACAGACAGACGCTGACCGTAGCCAGGGTTCTGGACAAGGCTATCGTTTCAGCGGATTTAAAATATCAGGAGGAGAAATAATATGATCAATGTCGGTATTATCGGATCGGGCTTTATCGTACCGATCTTTCTGGAAACGACAAAACTGGTGAAAGGTTTCCGTTACGTAGGCATCGCCTCTCCGGTCGAGGAACAGCTCAAGACCCTGAAAGAGAAATACGGGATCTCCTACTATTCCCTGAACAATGACGATGTTCTCTCGGATCCGAAGATCGATGTCATCTATGTCGCCGTACCGAATGGTTTACACTATGAGATCGCCAAAAAAGCTCTACTCAACAACAAGCATGTCATCGTCGAAAAACCGTTCATGTCTTCCTACAGACAGGCAAAAGAACTGATCGATCTGGCGAAAGAAAAGAACAGGATTATCTTCGATGCTGTAACGATGCTGCACAT
>JAFZQL010000103.1 GCA_017620435.1 Erysipelotrichaceae bacterium | reverse complement strand
CCTGAATAGCGATGTCGATGCTGTCTATGTCGCCACCTACAACCCTTCTCATTACGAACTGATCAAGACCTGTCTGGAACATCACAAATCCGTGATCTGTGAAAAGCCGATGCTGTCATCAGTCAGGGAAACGGAAGAACTTTTCGATCTGGCTCAGAAAAATCATGTTGTTCTTATGGAAGCGATGAAGTCGGTATTCCTTCCGTTGAATGTAAAGATAAAACAGATGATGCATGACGGTACGATCGGAAAGATCGAAAAAGTCTATGCCTCTTTTATGCGCAACGGAAATCATCCGAAGGAGTACTGGATCAATGATCCGGTGACAGGAGGAGCCCTGAAGGATCTGGGTTCTTACTGTGTCGGCACGCTGGATTATCTGATGGATGAAAGTCCCCGGTTGATCTCTGTGGAAACAGACCGGACTCCGGGCAGGGCAGATACGACAGCATATGTCGATCTGATGTATGGAGACGTGGAAGGAAAGATCGCTGTATCCAACAGTCTTGACGGCGATACGACGCTGATCATCAACGGAAGCAAAGGCATGATCAGGGCGGAAAACTACTGGAAGACGGGAAAAGGATACTACATCGTTGACGGCACGCGGTATGAACTGGATGAAGAATGTATCTCGGATTTCTATTACGAACTCAGACACTTTGCCTATCTTGTCGACAACGGGATCCCGGAATCACCGGTCATGTCCCGACAGGCGTCTTTGAATATATTAAGCATTACCGCAAAGGAAACAGAGGAAAATGATGTATAAGAACAAGAAAATCATCACAGCCGTTCTGATCGCTGTTATGGCCCTGATCGTAATGACCTATGTCGAAAGAATCCTTCAGCCGGGATACTGGATCAAGAGTCTGATCAAAGTGACTGTTTTTGCCGGTTCATCGATCCTGTATTCTATTTGGAACAAAGGGAACTTCTTCGAACTGATCGGCCTGAAGAAGAAAAGACCTTCCAAGAAGCTCATCTTCTGTATTGTCTTTGCCTATGCCGGGATCATCATCCTGTATCTTCTTTTAAAGAACCAGATCGATCTCAACGGCATCAAAGAGAAACTGCTCGCCAAGGAAGGCCTGAACAGGAACAACTTCATCTTTATCTTCTCCTATATCATCCTGATCAACTCCTTTCTGGAAGAAAGCTTCTTCAGGGGATTCCTGTATCAGGTATTCAGAAAAGAAGGCTACGAAAAAGCCGGTGCCGTCTTCAGTGCGCTGGTCTTCGCGTTGTATCATATAAGTATCATGGACGGATGGTTCAATCCGGCAATCATGGCACTTGGAATCGGCGGCCTGTTTCTTACGGGCATCTTCCTGCAGCTGGTATGCAGGCATGAAGGAAGTCTGATCGGAAGCTGGCTGGTACATGGATCCGCGAATCTGGCGATCAATACGATCGCTACGATCATGATATTGTCATAAGGAAAGGGAAAAGAAAATGATTATTCAAAGCAAGCGCGTCTATTTTGAAGAGAAACTGCAGCCAAGGCAGATTGAAATGAAAAAAGACAAGATCGTCGGTGTCTTTCCGTACGGTCAGTTTAAAGTTGATAAAGATTACGGAGATCTCATCGTTATGCCGGGGCTGTGCGATGTGCATAACCACGGCTACAACGGCTTTGAAGCGAACAACGCAACCAGAAAGTGGCTGAAAGAATGGACAACATATCTGCCTTCGGAAGGCGTCACTTCGACGCTGGCATCCATCTCCTCTTTCCCGAAAGAAGGACTGCTGAAAGCTTTAAAGAACATCGGTTCTTTCATCGACAACGACAACAAAACCGGAACGCATGTTTTAGGCGTATACGAGGAAGGTCCGTTCATCTCATCAGGTAAAGAAAGAGGAGCCCAGAATCTGGCTTTCCAGATCATCCCAACCAGGAAGGTCATCGATGAATTCAACGATGCCTGCAACGGCCATCTGATTTATGTCATGATCGCTCCGGAGATGCTGAAAGGAAACTATTCCGTGATCGACTACTGCGTGTCCAAGGGAATGAAGGTGGCTCTGGGACATACCGGCGCGACATTCGACATCTGTAAGGAAGCCATTGAACACGGAGCCATTTCTTTTACCCATACCTACAACGGCATGAAGGGTCTTCACCACCGTGAACCGGGAGTCGTAGGCGCCGCCATGTATTTCGATGAGTGTTATGCGGAATGCATCTGCGACGGCATCCATGTGAACAAGGTCGCAGCCAACGTTCTGGCCAAAACCAAAGGCAAAGACAAGCTGATCCTGATCACCGACTCCGTCTGCATCAAAGGATTCAAGCCGGGCGTCTATGAACTGGAAGAAAAAGGAAGAACGACCACCGTCACGGACAAGGGCGTTGCCTACATTACGGGAACGGATACCTTGGCCGGATCCTGCCACAGACTGAACCACATTCTGGATTATGCGATCCATGAGGCCGGTATCGATCCTGTCACCGCGATGAACGCAGCGACTGTCAACCCGATGAAGATGCTGGGAATCAACGACAGAGGTCTGATCAAAGAGAATTATTACGCCGATCTGGCGGTATTCGACGACCGTTTCAATACAAAAGCTGTCTACATTGACGGTAAAGAATTCAGATAAAGGAGAAGCAGAATGGATTACATATTTGATGAGATCATTGACAGGAAACATGAGAAGTATTCATATTCTTTCAAGTGGAAAAGTCCCGACTACGTCTGCGATCAGCTCGGCATCGAATCGATTCCCGAGAATACGATCTGTCTGGAAACGGCCGACATGGATTTCAGGACCGCTCCGGAAATCATTGAAGATCTGAAAGGACTGACCGAACACGGGATTTTCGGCTATTCCTTGATTCCTGAATCCTACAGGGAAGCGGTATGCGGCTGGTATGCCAGACGTCAGGACTGGACGTTTTCACCGGATGACATTTTCTATTTTCCGGGAACGCATGAAGCAATTGCCCAGCTGGTGAAACATTACACCAAAACGGGAGAAGGAGTTATCGTTCTGACCCCCTGCTACGGATATCATGGCGATGTTGAAAAAAACGGCAGAGAGTATGTAGAAGTACGTCTGATCAATGACGGAAAAGAATACTTTACGATCGATTACGATGCCCTGGAAAATGCCTGCAAAGATCCGAACAACACGATGATCATCATGTGTCATCCGCACAATCCGACCGGACGTGTGTTTACGCATGAAGAACTGGTCAAAGTAGCCGATATCTGCAGAAGAAACGGCGTGCTGATCGTATCGGATGAAGTCCATTCCGATATTCTACGGAAAGGACAGGAGTTCGAACCGATGATGAAAGCCTGCGGACCGGAAAAACTGATCGCCTGCACAGCCATCAACAAGACATTCAATCTTGCCGGTCTGGCCATGACCAACGTTGTGATCAGCGATCCGGATCTCAAGCTGCAGTCGGCAGGACTCTACTCCATGCCTTCTCCGTTCGGTATTCAGGCTGTCATCTCGGCATATACCAGAGGTGATGCCTGGGTGGATGCCCTGAATGAGTATATCGACGGAAACATCGATGCCTGCATGAATTACATTGCCGAACATCTGCCGAAAGCTTCATTAAGCAGACCGGAAGGAGGCTATTCGCTGAATATCGATTTTTCTCCTTACGGATTGAGCGATGAAGAAGTTGTCGACAGGATCTATGTCAAGGCAGGCGTTATTCTGAATTCCGGTCTGTTCTTTGACGACTGGAGAGGGAAACAGGTACACCGCGCCTGTCTGTCTTCTCCTAGATCAGTCTGTCTGAAAGCTTTTGAAAGGATCGCGGAAGAATTTAAAGACTGTCAATAAGGATTAACGAAAGAAAGAGTAAGAATAAAGATGTGGTTTTACAAGAAAACAAAAAAGCCTCTCCCATACGATTCTGAAAACTGTTATCCAGTCATCATGAGTTCGATCTGTACGGGAGAAAAAGTCGCCGGTTTTAAAAACAGAAAGAACGGCCATTCTACCGAGGTCATGCTGATAAAAACAAAAGCGGATGAAAAACGGTTTATGGAAATGTACGGTCTTGACGATATCAAGGTTGAATACTGACAGAAATACTTTTAGGAGGACAGAAACATGATTAAGATCTACGGCATGCCTACGTGCCCTTACTGCGACTATGTACATGAACAGATCAAGGGAAGAGAAGATGAATTTGAATACATCAACATCGGTGAACACATCCGATACTTAAGCGCATTTATGAGACTCAGGGATACAAGTCCTGTCTTCGATCACTGCAAGGAAATCGGCGACGTCGGAGTGCCTGCATTTGTATTTGAAGACGGACGGATCTCCATTGATCCTGCGGATGTGGGTCTGATCGAATACGGATCCGAGATCGTCTGTTCCATCGAAGATCATAAAAACGGAAGAAAAGGCTGCTGAAAGAATAAAGATGGAACTGGATGCCAATGAGCTGCAGGGCTACCTGGAGAAAGGAAAACTGACCGCACTTCCTTCAAAGAGAAAGAAGAAGATTTTTGCGCTGGTCTGGCTTGCGGAACACATCCCTTCCGATAGCACGTATTCCGAGAAAGAATTCAACGAACTGCTGAAGCAGCTGCATACATTCGGCGATCCCGCCACGCTTAGAAGAGAACTGTACGATTACTATCTGATCAACAGAAGCCGGATCGGAAACGAATACCGTCTGAATCCCGACCGTCCTT
>JAFZQL010000102.1 GCA_017620435.1 Erysipelotrichaceae bacterium | reverse complement strand
CTTTGAATCTTTCAGTCTTTCATAGGTCTCGTAAGTGATGCAGCCGTCGACCCAGATTCTGCGCTTTTCGTCTTCCGCAAGCTGAAGGGCGAATTCTTCCATGTGCGGAAGGTATTCCTGCTTCGGATCGAAAGGATCGGTCGTACTGATCAGAAAATCGCTGCAGGAAGACAGGATCTCAGGCAGATCTTCCCTGTCCACATCGGCGTCGTTGAGGTTTACTCCGGTAGGGATGCCGGCATCCTTGAATCTACCGATCACTTCCAGGGCATTCTTCAGATGCGATACCTGGATGAATACGCAGTCGCATGCGATCTGTTTCAGATCTTCCAGGTAATCCAGAGGATTCAGCACTTCCAGGTGTATTGTTTTTTCCGTACTTTTGGAGTATTCGCAGATCTTCCTTGCCATCTTCATGCCGAAAGTGATCCCCAGCAGGACCACGCCGTCCTCGATGTCGAGATGGATATTGTCGAAGTATCTGTCAATATAGTCTACTTCGCTGGCGATATGCAGCACATCGCTTGAAGCGATCGATGGAGAAACCTTCATAAGTAATACCTCTAAGTTAATCTTATCATATCGGAGAGATCTGTTACGGACAGAAGAAGGATCGTGTTAGACAAAGAAGGTTCTTGTTTATATAATTGATGTAGTAAAGGTGACACTTATGGCAAAATCACAGACAAAAGCAGCTGATTTAAGAGGACCTTCCATCTATCAGGGAGAGAAGGCAGGCACCCTGTTCTACGACATTTTCTGCAAGGAAGCGTACGTGATCCAGAACAGCGACGCCTATAAATATGACGACTATAAAGCCTATATGGTCATAGGCGTGATTCTGGCGGTATGTGCGGGATTCTACGGAAAGTTTCATTTCCTGATCACGCTGGCGATGGTTGCTGCCGTCATCGCGGCCGGAAGATATGTCTTTCAGAAGAAGTGCCTGGATGGCTGCGTCTCCGTCGATTACAGGCCGGGGAAGAAAGAACTTTTCCTGAAGACCTGGGCAAGAGACATCAAGACCAAGAATTTCGTTTATATCATCATCCTGACGATCATCATGATATATCTTTGTTTCTATAACCGGAACAAGTTCATAGAGGATGATTTCCTGCGGACCGGCTATCTGCTGATGGCGATCGGCACAATGATCTTCCTGGTATGCGTGATCATCAGCCTGATCATGAAGCTCAGGGAAAATTCAGACAAGTAAAACAGGAAGCCTCAGATGAGGCTTTTCTTTCAGGAAGAAGACTTCACTGAAAGGGAATAAAACACGTAGAATAATAGTAATGAAAGAAGGGTAAACATATGGCTGAAAACGGAAATGTTCTGGAAGAGGTTTTTAAGAAGGAAACAGGCAGGAAAAACAAGGGAGCGGTAAGTGCTGTCATCTTTGACAACGAGAAGATCCTGTATTCCTTTTACGACGGTCTGATCGACAAAGAGAAAAAGATCGCGCCGCAGGCGGACAGTCTGTATATGATCGGTTCCAATACCAAGGTGTTTACGGCACTGGGCATCTTCCGTCTGCTGGAAGACGGAAAACTGAAACTGGATGATCCGATCACGAAATACATCCCTGAATTCAGCGTAAAGTCGAGGATCGGGGAATATCCGGTCACGATCGAAAATCTGCTGATGCACAGAGGAGGGATACAGTGCGACCTGTATGAATACTTCGTCAAGAAAGACCGCAGCTACAGGGATGTCGTGGAAGGATTGCAGCAGACCTACCGTGCCGCTGTTCCGGGCGAGATGTTTGCCTATTCCAATCTCGGATATGCCCTGCTGGGGATCATCGAGGAACGCATCAGCGGAAAGCCTTACGTGGAATTCATGAAGGAAGTTCTGTTTGATCCGCTGGGCATGGAAGTCTACTACGATCAGGAACAGGAGCTGCCTGAATCATTGGGAGACAGAGTAGCCCGTTCCTACGGCAGGTTCGGAAACAGGAAGCAGGATGTCTTAAGGAATATCCATCCTGCAGGATCCTGCACCTATGCGACGATCGAAAGCCTGGCTCTCGTAGGAATGCTGCTGATGAACGACGGCGTATGCAAGGGGATCAGACTGTACAAGGAAGAAACGATACAGCTGATGAAGACTCTAAAAATCAATGATGAACTGGATGAAACACTGGCCTGTGTGGGCTACGGTCTCTTCCACCACGCTCTTGATCTGGAATACAGGACCGGAAGGACACTCGGCCACGGCGGGGATACGATATATCACCACTCCTACTTTGAATTCCTCCCGGAAGAAAAGGTCGGCGTAATCGTCTATACCAATTTCGAAGCGGGCGGACTGCTGTGCCGGAAGATCGGAGACGCGCTGTTCAATGCCTATCTTAAAGAAGCGGGCTTTACAAAGAAGGAAAAAGCGGAAAGGAAATATGTATCTTTTGATCCGAAAGAATATGTCGGAAAATACGACGCACTGCCTGCACCGATCGAGTTCAAGATCGATTCCCGGAACAGGCTGTGTACGACACTGCGGAATGTACCTTTCGTCCTGAAGAAGGATGAAGACGGCTGGCTGTGCGGTGAGACGAACGCCTTATGGACCAAGCTTCCGCCGATCGCCAAAAAACTGAAAGGGATCCGTTTCCTGCAGACTTCCTACTACGGACATGATGTCCTGGTGGTAGAACAGAAGGGAATCAGAGGAGTCATTGCCGAACGCTACAAGACACCGAACGTCAATACGGCATGGCTGAAGGCCATCGGTACCTATGCCTGCAAAGATAAAGATTATAAAGAACTCCTTCAGAAAGCGCAGCTTCAGCTGAAAGAGGGAGAGCCGGTACTGACTCTGTTTGAAGAGGGACAGAAGATAGACTGCTGTCTGGATATCGTCAACGAGACGGAAGCGATCGTCAAGGGATTCGGAAGAAATGCGAAACAGACGGTCGAACAGAGAAACGACGGCGGGAAGTATTCGATCCTGATCGACGGTACGCTACTAAGCAGAAACAGATAAAACAGACAAATCATTTAACAAAACAGAACATCCTCATGCATAGGCAGGAGGATGTTTTATCTTGTATGAAAAACAGAGAAATCTTAAAATGGAACTAGAGAAATCTTTCACAAACAACAGGAGGAAAAACAATGGAAACCAGACCTTATGTTCCCTGGGAGCTGATGGGTAATTTCATGATCGATGTTTTTAAAGCATATGGTGTTCCGGAAGAGGATGCCAGGATCTGTGCGGATGTGCTTCTGGAATCGGATAGAAGAGGCATAGAGTCTCACGGATGTAACCGGTTCAAGCCGATCTACATCGACAGGATCGTCAAGGGTACGCTGCTGCCGGTAACGGATCTTGAGATCGTCAAGGAGACCCCGACCACGGTCGTCATGGATGCGCATGACGGCATGGGTATGGTGGCGGCACACGCGATGATGGAAAAACTGATCAAGAAGGCCAAAGAATACGGAATGGCCGGCGGAGCGATCCGTAACTCGACCCACTACGGCATTGCGGGATACTGGAGCGACATGGCAGCCAAGGAAGGACTGATCGGTATTACCGGAACCAATGCCAGACCGTCGATCGCACCGACTTTCGGCGTTGAAAATATGCTTGGTACCAACCCTTTGACTTTCTCTCTTCCGACCGATGAAGATTTTAACTTCTGTCTGGACTGCGCGACTTCCATCGTGCAGAGAGGCAAGATCGAATACTACGCAAGAATAGGCAAGGAAACCCCTGCCGGAATGATCGTCACTCATGACGGAACGACGGTCACGGATTCCGCAGAGATATTGAAGATGCTGGTGAACGGAACGGCTGCGCTGGCTCCTCTGGGCGGAGGTCCGGGGGATGAGATGTGCGGCTACAAGGGATATGGCTATGCGACGGTGGTTGAGATCCTGTCTTCCGCATTGGCAGGCGGGCAGTTCATGAAGCAGCTCAGTGGCGTATCACCGGAAGGTAATCCGCAGATGTATCATCTGGGCCACTTCTTCTTCGTCATCGATCCGGAAGCGTTCATGGGTCTGGATGTATTCAGGAAGACGGCAGGCGAGATCTGCAGGCAGTTAAGAGCTTCTTTGAAGGCTCCGGGACAGGAGCGCATCTATACGGCAGGAGAGAAGGAATACCTGGTCTGGCTGGAAAGAAAAGACAAGGGCGTTCCGGTCAACGAAGCCGTACAGAAGGAACTGATCGCCTTACGCGATAAACTTGGCCTGGATTACAGGTTCCCGTTTGAGGAGGAATAGACATGGATTACATGAAGGAATCGCTTCGTTTACACGAGGAATGGAAAGGCAAGATCGAAGTCGTTT
>JAFZQL010000101.1 GCA_017620435.1 Erysipelotrichaceae bacterium | reverse complement strand
GAATACCACGGAAAGACGGAACTTGAGACCGTTGTGAAGTACGGCAAGAAAGAACTTGTAGAAGGCACGGATTATACTGTAAGTTACAAGAACAATACGAAGGCCGGAACAGCTACCGTAACCTATAAAGGCATCGGCAACTACAGCGGTTCCTTCAACAAGACCTTCAAGATCACACCGATCGATCTGAACAAGAATACGATCACTGTTGCGGAAATTGAAGATCAGCCGTATCAGAAGGGCGGCAACAAGCCTGACATCGATGCTTACGATTCCGATAACCGGACCCAGCTTGTACTGAACAAGGACTACACGCTGTCCTACAAGAACAACACGAAGCAGGGCACGGCTACCGTAACGGTCAAGGGTAAAGGCAACTACACCGGAACTCTGAACAGGACATTCAAGATCGTCCCTGCAGATATCGGCAATGTCACGGCTACGGCGCAGGATAAGGCGTATGCGAACAAAGTCAATGCATACAAATCTACGATCGTTCTGACAGATCTCAACGGCAAGAAACTGAAAGTCGGAACGGATTACGACAAGAACGTGACCTATACGTATGCCGCAAGCGGACAGCCTGTAGGCGCCAACGATATTCCTGATGCCGATACGGTCATCACGGTTACAGCGAAAGGTTTAGGCAATTACACCGGAACCGTATCCGCCGATTACAGGATCGTAAAAGCCAGCATCGCTAAAGCATCTGTTAAAGTACCTAATCAGACCTATACCGGAAATCCGATCACCTTAAAGAAAGAGGAAATTACGGTTAAAGTCGGAAAAGATGTGCTGAAACCGGAAGACTTCGAAATCGTCTCCTACTCCAACAACGTCAACAAGGGTACCGCAACGGTAGTAATCAAAGGCGTAGGCAACTACGGCGGCACAAAGACCGTTAAATTCAAGATCGTACAGAGGAACTTCTGCCAGCTGATCCGCTTCAATGCAAACGCTGAAGGAGCTACCGGCAAAATGACCAGTCAGTTCATATTCGCGAACACCAAACTGAAAGCCAATGCGTTCAAGTGCCCTGGCAAGACGTTTGTAGGCTGGTCTGTCGATCCGAACACTTCACCGGATGATGTTCAGAACATCATTCCTAACAAGGGAGTATTCCCTTATGAACTGAAGAAAGCCGGACTGATTACCGACCTGTATGCGATCTGGAAATAATGGGGATATACAGAAAGAATAAGGAAAGACGACCGTTCAGGTCGTCTTTCTTTGTTATAAACTGTATTTTTTGTTACGCTTCTTCTGTTTCGGATGGGTCTTTCTGGAAGAGCCTGATCACAGCCGGCCAGATCAGAACGATGAAGAAAGCCAGCAGCATCTGCGATACCATGGCACAGATGTTTGTTTCCAGATAAGGGGCGAGAAGTTTTGAAGTATACTGGCTGATCAGGAACATAAAGATCCCGCCGATCAGTGCCAGGAGTATTCCTTTTTTATTCAGACCGGTTTCCTTGAATCTGATAAAATGCTTCTCCAGATAACGGGCGGCACAGGCAGCGATAAACTGACCGATGTCTTTATAGCCGTCCTTCATCATCCTGTGCGGATTTACCAGCAGTTCCCCGTTCACATATTCTGTCGGATACTGCTTATACGTGATATAGAAAATTGCCGAAATGCCAAAAGCGATCCCGAAGAACAAAAACAGATCCTCTTTTTCAGGATGATCATTCAGATAGACAAACAGCTTATGAATAATGTAAAGACTTCCTGCGCCGATCATGAGTCCGGCCAGAACGTCCTGCGGCGTATGAACGCCAAGATAGTTGCGGGAAAAGGCAGTAAGCAGGATCAGAATGACGCAGATCCAGGTCAGCCATCTTTTCTTGAAGGCATATGCCAGACCGCCGTATATCGGCATGGCGGTAGCGACATGTCCGCTGGGGAAAGAATAGCCCGTTGCTTCGCTCATGGCATCTCCTGCCGGCACGACCCGGACATCCCTGATCCACGGACGATAGATACAGGCCGTAAGCTTCACGACAGCATTGACAGCTAAAGACAGCACGGTCGAAGCCAGTACGTAGAGCCCTTTTTTCTTGTTGATGCACCAGTAAACAAATACCGGTACCGCCAGCAGGTAGGCGACCGCAAAATGAGAGATCCATTCCATAAATGGCGTAAGCGCATCGTTGATCGTATTGCGGAAATTCTGAAGCCACAGTAAATATTCAATATCCATGATCTACCTCTCTAAATAAATGATCCGTTATGATTTGTTTATGCGATGGTGAAGTCTTTTCTTTCTGATCGCCTTTACAGTCTTTATCAGTATGACGATCAGATAGGTATAACACAGACAAAGGATCAGTCTGTCAGGAAATTCGTAGCGGTCATAATAGATGCACAAGGTGCCGACGATCATGACAACGATCAGCGTTTCAGTGACCATCAGAAATCTTCCCAGGATTTTTGGAAAACCTTTTATCTGCAGGGACAGTATGACGATCAGGCTGTAAAGCGAGATGATAATGCCGATCAGGGAAAGCCTGGATCTGGTCAGTCCCTCGGAGATCTTCAGCTGCGTCAGAAACAGCCTTACATCCGCAGAGAAAAGGTCAGGTAAAGGCCTGGCAACCAGCACCAGGAAACAGCTGATCAGAAAAGCGATCAGCACTTCCCGTACCTCGGTCTGGTTTTTCAGATAGTAATCGACCAGTTTTTTAAACCACATACAGATCCCCCTTTATTAATTTTAACAGACAGAAGGGATATAATAAAAAAGCAGATATACCGGGAGGTAGAAATATGACAAAAGTACTGATCGTTGTAGATATGCAGAACGACTTCATTGACGGATCTTTGGGAACCAAAGAAGCACAGGGCATCGTGAATGCAGCAGCTGAAGAGATTGTTAAGGATTACGATCTGATCATTGCGACCAGAGATACCCACGGAGAGAATTATCTAGATACCAACGAAGGGAAACATCTTCCGTTCGTTCACTGCGTGAAGGATACCGATGGCTGGCAGATCGCTCCGGTGATAGAAGAAGCCTTAAACAAAAAAGAGAACGTAGAGATCCTGGATAAACCGACTTTCGGATCGAATCAGCTTGTACACATATTAAAGGAACACGATAAAGAAAAACCGATCGGAAGCATCACCCTGATCGGTCTGTGTACAGATATCTGCGTCGTTACAAACGCGTTGCTGGTAAAGACCGCATTCCCGGAAATTCCAATCAGCGTTGTAGGAAGCTGCTGTGCCGGTGTAACGCCGGAAAGTCATGAAGCGGCACTGCTGACTATGAAGATGTGCCAGATCGAAGTGATCTAGCCTTTCCTGTAGTTTCTGGCGATTTCAAACATTTTCCTGTCAATGTGACAGTAGCCTTCCGGATTCTTGATCAGATAATCCTGATGGTAGTCTTCGGCAGTCGTAAAGTTTTCCAGCGGAAGCAGTTCCGTTTGGATCGGTTCGCTGTATTTAACAGACAGTTCATTCAAGGCCTGCTGAATTACCGGCAGGTCTTTTTCATCCGTATAGTAGATACCGGTACGGTACTGGTGACCGATGTCGTGTCCCTGCTGGTCGATCAGAGTCGGATCGATGATCACAAAGAACAGATCCAGGATCTCTTTTAGTGATATGACGTCTTCATCATATTCCACTTCTACCGTTTCCGATGCGCTGGAACGGCGTGCCTTAAGATCTTCGTAGGAAGGACTGTCGATGTCGCTGTTGGCGTAGCCGACGGTTGTTGATATGACACCGTTAATTAAGGAAAGAAAGTGTTCAACACCCCAGAAACATCCCCCGGCAAGATAAATCTTTTTCATACTGCATTCTCCCGTTTCTTCTATTATAGATGATTCTGAAAATGTTAGTAGCGTTGTGCCCGGACAAATATCATTTATAATAAAAGTGATAAAAAGGAGGTCAGGAAACATGGATGACTATACGATTTATTACGGACTGACGATGGCGGCCTTTGCCTTGTCGATGCTGGCCCAGTATTACGTCCGGTCTGTTTATGAAAGATACAACCGCATCGGCGCAAAGATCAATATCACCGGTGAACAGGCGGCCAGAGAGGTGCTGGACCGCAACGGGATGTACGAAGTAGGAATCAAGGAGATCAGCGGTTTTCTTACCGATCATTATGATCCGAAGACAAAAGAGGTAAGACTTTCGCCGAAGAACTTCAGAGGCACGTCCCTGGCCAATGTTTCGATCGCCTGCCACGAATGCGGACATGCGCTGCAGGATGCGGAAAGCTATGCGCTTCTGAATATCCGCTCTACCCTTGTCCCGGCCGTCAATATCTCTTCCTATGCCGGATACTTTGCGATCATGCTGGGAACGTTGCTGGGTATGTTCCAGATCATCTGGTTCGGTATCGCTTTGGAGATGCTGATCCTGGTTTTCCAGGTCATCACCCTGCCGATCGAGTTCGATGCCAGCTCCAGAGCCCTGAAACAGATCGAATCCATCCGTCTGTTTGACGATGAAGAACTGCAGGGCGGAAAGAAAGTCCTGTCGGCTGCCGCCTTGACCTATGTCGCCGGAGTCGCCGCGACACTGCTGCAGATGCTCAG
>JAFZQL010000100.1 GCA_017620435.1 Erysipelotrichaceae bacterium | reverse complement strand
TGTCCTGGAGATCTCCGATCTGCTTCCGCATCTGGCCAGAGATCAGATGACCAAGACCGGAAACAAGATCGTTGAAGGCGAAGATCTGAATGCTCTGATCGGTTCGATCCCGGCAGAAGGGGAAGAAGAGAAGGATCCGATCAAGAAGAACATTCTGAATCTGCTGAAAAAGGAATACGGCATCGAAGAAGACGACTTCCTTTCCGCTGAGCTGGAACTGGTTCCTGCCGGAAAAGCGAGAGATCTCGGCCTGGATAAAAGCATGATCATAGGCTACGGCCATGACGACAGGATCTGCGCCTATACGTCACTGATCGCCTTGCTGGAATCCAAAGATCCCGATCGGACATCCGTCTGTATCCTTACCGATAAAGAAGAGATCGGTTCGATCGGCTCAACCGGCGCATCTTCATCGTTCTTCGAGAATGCGGTTGCGGAACTGATTTCGCTGCAGGACAAGTACAACGAACTGAGATTGAGACATGCCCTGGAGAATTCAAAGATGCTGTCGAGCGATGTATCGATCGCCTTTGATCCGAATTATCCTTCTGTTACGGAATCCAAGAATACGGCATTCTTCGGAAGGGGCATTTCTTTCAACAAATTCACGGGTTCAGGAGGAAAGTTCTCTTCTTCCGAAGCATCTGCCGAATATGTAGCAAAGGTCAGGAAAGTTATGGATGACAATAAAGTCATGTTCCAGTTCTCGGAACTGGGCAAAGTCGACCAGGGCGGTGGTGGTACGATTGCCTATATTCTGGCCAACAAGAATATGGATGTTATTGATGCCGGCATTCCGGTGCAGAATATGCATGCCCCATATGAGACCGCATCCAAGGGCGATCTCTACGAAGCATACCGCGCCTATAAGGCCTTCCTGAAGGATATGAAGTAATGATCGTCTACTATGATGAATCGATCCTGACCTACGTCGCTTCGATCAGGAACTATTTCGGACTGACTTCCAGTTATCCGGCCCACGAGGGTTTCACCGGCATCCTGAATGAAAAAAGACCAGAGAAGGTTTTTCTGATGCTGATAGATGCAATGGGATCCAACCTGATCGAAAGAAAACTGCCGGAAGACAGTTTCTTAAGGAAACATCTGACTTATGTCACCACGACCGTCTTTCCGACTACGACGACTGCAGCAACGACCGCGATCCGCAACGGCAAGGCTCCCAATGAAAATGCCTGGCTGGGCTGGTGCCAGTATCTGAAGGAAGTTGACGACATCATCATTCCTTTACGATCCTGCAGCTACTACGATGACAGGATCTATCCGGGCGATGTCATGAACCGGTATGTTCCGGTCGAAGCGACAGAAGATGAGCTGAACCGGATCGGGATCCCTGCAAGAAACCTGTATCCGTCTTTCAGACCGGATGGCTGCGACAATTTCGATGAAATGTGCTGCCGTCTGATCCGTTTTTCCAACGACGATACGTTCCGATACATCTATGCGTACTGGGACAAGTATGATTCCTACATGCACAGGCACGGACCTTCCTCAAAGATCTGCGATGCCTATCTGATGTTTATTAATAACGAGATCGAGAATCTTGCGGAAAACCTTGCGGAAGATACGATGCTGATCGTAACGGCCGATCACGGGCAGGTGGATATCGGACGGGTCTACAATCTTTGCGGTTCGCCGTTCGACGATTATTTCTCCATCAGGCCTTCCATCGAGCCAAGAGCCATGACCTTCTTTATTAAAGAAGGAATGCAGGAAGAGTTTGCCGGAAAGTTTATGGAAACATTCGAAAAGGATTATGTTCTGCTGAATCATAAACAGGTCTTGGAGACCCGCCTGTTCGGCGATCATAAGAATCATCCGCGTTTTGAAGAGTTCATCGGCGACTTCCTGGCCATCGCCAAAAGCGATCTGATGCTGGATTACAGCGACAAGCCAAGAGAACCTCTTAAAGGGAAGATCGGCATGCATGCGGGAATGTGCGAAGATGAACTAATGATTCCGGTCATCACTTACATGAAGTAAAACGAAAAGAGCGGATCGTCGATCCGCTTTTATTTTTATCCGGATTAGCGGATAATGTTGTTAAGCAATGGAGGTACATATCATGAAAAAGATCTGTAAACTGCTGGTCCTGCTGATAAGCCTGACCCTGATACTGTGCGGATGTACGAAAAAGACGGAACAGTCTGCAGCCAAGTATGATTTGGGCGGCAAGACCTATTATAATCATGACGACAGATACGAACTATCCGATGCATCATCCGTATGGTTCGGCAAGGACGGAAGCTTCGTTTTAAGAGACAACTATTTCGACGGCTGGTATCAGATCACCGGAACCTGGGCGGTCAGTGAAAATGTCGTGACACTGGATGTTACGGAAACAGGCGTAGGAGAATTCACCAAGATCCGTTTTGAGATCAAAGATGATTCTGAACTGATCCTGAAGACATCGATTGCCGGATCGCAGTCGGATGATCATTTCAGAACCGACAAGCCGGAAATAACGGATACGGTCGAACTGATCTATACAACGTACTACGACGCGGATTCACCTTTCACGAACAAGTCCTATCTTGAACTGAATGAAGACGGCAGCTTCCTGCTGGCGGACATGGATGACTTCGGCATATTTGAATACACTGGTACATATGTTCTGATCGGCGAGAATCTGATCCTCAACATCGATCATGACATAGACGGATTAAGTCAGATCTTCATGACCCGGACGGATGCAGATACCTTCGTTCTGAATCAGAATCTGGGCGTTGCCAGAACAGGAGACCGTTTCTGTATTCCGGGAACCGATCCTGCCATTCCGGGACCGGAAGGCGCTCCGACTCTGGAAAACAGTGAGTGGAGACACGAAAAAATACAGGA